>CAYYZJ010000562.1:0-6688 GCA_964475615.1 uncultured Flavitalea sp.
CCTTCCGTATACTTCAGTATGGTCACAGGCATCCAATCGCCTGCAATTATCAATTCTTTTTTCCCATCCCCATCGATATCCGACCATTGAGCGTCTGTGACCATTCCCAGGTTGATCAGGGCTGGCGCTATTGTTTCTGTGACGTTTACAAAATTTCCATTCCCTTCATTATGCAATAATACAGAAGAAGGAATCTTGCCATAAGTACCGGGCACATTACGGGCTCCGATAAAAATGTCCGGTTTGCCATCGCCATCAAAATCACTCACCCTTACGCAGGATGCGTTCATTGAAATCAGGGGCCATCCCCTGAAGGCACGAATGAAATTGCCTTTGCCATCGTTTATATACAACCGGGCAAGCAGGTTTGGAGAAGGGAACCTGTCCTGATTACCTCCTGATGCAACAACCAGATCAAGATCGCCGTCATTGTCGGCATCAAAAAAAACAGCTCCTATATCTTCATCATCCTTATCCTGTGAGAAGATAAATTCCGGCTTTTGAACAAAATGGCCGTTGGACTGCTGTATGAATAATTTTGCAGTGTCATCTTTAGAACTGCCTATAAAAAAATCATCGAGGCCATCTCCATTAACATCTCCCACAGCCAATTTAGGGCCTTCTGTTGAAAGCATTTTGGGTATCATCGGTTCTACATCAAAATCATCGAAAAGGTTTTCTTTGTGATAAATATTGCCGGTGATAATCGATGCGGTTGCATTTTCAAACATGGAAGGAGGATCAACCGGGTGCAATTTCTGCGGTAACCCGGAATTGGCCTGTTTGATCACAAGCGTTGTATCTGCAGGGATATTTTTTAGCACCTGCACTTTCCCATCCGGCCATTGTACAATCAAACTATCGACAACAGTGTAACCGGCGATTCCAAAATTCATAACCGGCTCCACGCTGCTCTGAAATCCTCTGGTAGGCATTTGTTCCAGCACTTGTTTCATTTCCTGAGTGCAGACGGTTGCCTTTGTACCGATCCCGAAAGTATTGGGCGATTGGCCATCCAGCTTGACTTTGAGATAATGTGCGTATTTTTTTTCGGAGCTCATATTCCGGTACACAAATGCTTCCATATTTTCATTATTCACCACGAGGTCAAGGTCGCCATCGCCATCCAGGTCGCCATAAGCAGCGCCATTGCTGAAGCTGAGAGTGGAAAGGCCCAATTCAAGAGACTGGTTTTTGAACAATAAATTTTTTTGATTAATGAACCCATAGTTGGAGAGCGGGGTGGAAGGCATTTTGTCCAGGAATTCTTCATAATTAAATCCATTTCCTCTTACCTGGTTAAGCACTTCCTGGCTGCTGAAGTAATCAAGGAAATCCTGGTTGGTCAGATCCCTGCTGATGCCATTGCTCACAAATATGTCCTTCCATCCGTCATTATTGAAATCAAAACCCAATGCACCCCAGCTCCAGTCTGTGGCATCAATTCCGGCCAGTTGAGCTATTTCGCTGAATGTTCCATCGCTATTGTTCAACTGCAGGCAATTACTGGTAAACTGGTGATGGAAATCATTTTGCAGTTTTGCATTGTGCACATCATAGTCTTCAAATTTGGTGGTTGTTTTTAGTCTGAAATCGTTTTCAGGAAGCATATCGGTAGTAAAGATATCCAGCCAGCCGTCATTATTAATGTCAATGACATCGGAGCCCATGGAAGAAAGACTGATATGGCCCGTTGCTTCAGTAATTACTTCTTTGAAGGTGCCGTTATGCTGATTCAGGTACAGATAATCTCTTTCAAAAAAATCGTTGGAAATATAAATATCATCCCACCCATCGTTGTTTATGTCCGATACGGTTATTCCGAGGCCGAAACCTATTTCACTTCCATAAATGTCTGCCTGTTCACTGACATCGGTAAAATGGCCATTGTCGTTCCTGTACAAGCGGTGGCCATTCTTTGGATCGCGGATATTCCGCAGGGTGCGATTATAGCCGAAGCTTTCAATGGGGCGATAGCTGTTGTTGAGAACAAAACAATCAAGGTCGCCATCATGATCATAATCAAAAAAAGCGGCTTGGGTCGAAAGCCCTTTGTCGTCCAAGCCATATTGATGTGCTTCTTCTTTAAAAGTCCCGTCTTTTTGGTTAATATATAATTCATTTGCTTTATCATCTCCTTTAAAGTCGCCGCTATTGCATATATATATGTCCAGCCAGCCGTCGCCATTCACATCTGCCATCGTTACTCCGGTATGCCACTTATGGATTTGGCCTATTCCTGATTTATCGGTAATGTTTTCAAACTGCCAGTTTCCTTTATTGAGGTACAGTTGATTTTTACCTTCATTGGCTGTAAAAAAAATGTCCGGCCTGCCGTCATTATTGATATCTCCGATAGCCACTCCGCCGCCATTATAAAAATTGCGGTATTTGAATACGTTGAATTCTTTTGTATCTACCACCTTATTCATAAAATGGATGCCCGTTTCGGAGGAAGGCAATAACTGAAACAAAGGGTCTTCGATGACCTGTTTATTTTCCGGCTGGCAAGCCATGAATATGGCAATGACTAAAAAAAAGAATTTACTCGTCCTTATTTTCATAATCACTGCTCATACAGGTTTAAAAAGAAAAGAGCAGTAGGTCTAAATTACTGCTCCTTTCTCTAAAAAAATATTGATATGGCAAATTAACCGGGTTTTATCAATACCCGGGGTTTTGTACCAGGTTAGGATTTGCAGAAATTCTTGGCGCCGGGATCGGAAATATTTGCAAATGAGTATCGGGATCTGCTGTTTTGCCAGGGAATCTGGCATTGCCAAAGGTTCCAAAGCGGATGGCATCCTGCCTTGACCAGCCTTCCCATGAAAGTTCCCTTTGGCGTTCGGCATAGATATTTGCCAATGTAAGATCTCCGGGGGCCCAGTCATGTGATGCATCGCCATAAGCGCGTTCACGGATTTTATTTACATTATCCAAAGCATCCGTAAGGTCGGTACCGGAGCGTAGTTCTGCTTCTGCTTTCATTAAATAAGCATCTGCAAGACGGAAGAGTACCATATCGTTGCTCTGATTGCCTGCCGTTCCTGCCTGCGGAGGATATTTTACATTGCGTACCCCGGCCAGCCTGAAAGAATCTGCGGGGTTTGAAAGCTGATTCACGTATTTGCTAATGACAAGGGGCAAGCCTGTTTGAATATCCTTTAGCGCATTACCGGATGCATCGTATTGCTGGCCGATCAGGAACATCTTTTTCCGGCCATCGGCATCGTCAAACTGGTCATAATAACTGGCAGTGCTGCAGAATCCGTTCCAGGGGCTTCCGCTCAAATTATAGGTCAGGTTATGCTGATAATGGAGTGTTTGCATTTCCCAGTTCATTCCGCCGATATTCACTTTATCATAGGGCACCACGAAAATATTTTCCGAGGACCCATCGTTGTTGATGGCGAAATTATCAAAATAGTTACCGGTAAGTGAATATTGATTTGAATTGATCACTGAATCGCATTCGGCAATTACATCGGCCCAGCGAGGAGTACCAGTGTATACTTCCGCATTCAAATACATTTTAGCGAGCAGCATGTGAGCTGCCCATTTAGTAAACCGGCCATAGGTGGCTGTGCTCTTATCAGGAAGCAAATTGATATTTTCTTTAATCTCCTGCTCGATAAAATTGAATATCTCCGTTCTTGTTTTATCATTTTTTACCGAGTTGGGATCGGTATTAAAATCGGTTACCAATGGAACCTGCCCAAACATATCCATAGCGAGATAATAATAATAGGCACGCAGTCCTTTCAGCTCGGCATTGATAGCATCTACGTTATCGGGTTGAGGATCCAGGGCGCTCACTGCACTGAGGGTAAAATTCGCCTTTCCTATTCCATTAAATATATCGCCCCAGGTTCCATCGATCGGGCCGAGATCAGGTTTCCAGTTATGTGTCCATAACGCCTGCCAGTTACCGTTGTCGTACCAGTCGTTTCCCCTGGTAGGAACAATCATTTCGCCACCGGCGATTTCATTGAGCTGGTCAACATTTCCATCCGGAATGGCTGTTAGGGCCTGGTAGGCCGGCGCCAGACCTGCTGCAATCTGATCGGGTGTTTGCCAGAAGTTTTTGTCCGGTACCACGCTATATACTTTTTGGTCCAGCTTGGTACATGATACAGCAACCGTTGTAAGCAGTATCAGCGTGAGCAGATTCCGGTTTAAATTATGTTTTTTCATACTTGCAAGGTTAGAATAATAAACTAAGTTTTTTAATTGATCTGTTTTAGAACGTAACATTAACTCCTAATGCAAATGATCTTGTTTTCGGATAGAATGCCGATCCATAATAACTCACATCAATATAGGCCTGGTTAACACCGGTATTTGCATTTTGAATTTCCGGGTCAAGTCCTTTGTAAGGAGTTATTACGAACAAATTGTTTCCAGCCACATACACCCTCAGGCTTTGTATTCCCTTGATAACATGCGGGAACGTATAGGAAACATTTGCATTATCCAAACGGAGGAAGGATGCTTTTTCCAACCAGAGATCGGATACTGCAGCGGCATCTTTAATGCCATTAGTAAGCGCTTCTTTGGTTACGTTATTACCAGGCAAGCGGTTCACATTATCAAAATCAAGGCGGGTGTTATTGAATATTTTTTGTCCAACCAGCCCTCTCAGGAAAAAGTTCAGTGTCCAGTTTCCATAAGTAAGTGTACTGTTAATGCCGTAATTGAATTTTGGGCTTGGATCTATATAGTACTTGGTTGGGTTTGGATTCTGATCCTGTGTCAATGACGCCACTCCTGCGGAATCGAATAATTGGTGGCCATCTTTATCTACGCCAGTGTAATGCGGAAGATAGAATTCATACGGTGCATAACCAGGTTTCAGGAAGGTAATCGGATAAGAGCTTAATCCACGACCAACGGCTGTCCCACCAGGTATTTGATCGGTTTGCAGCTTGTATCCTTGATAAGTCCCTGAAAGGCTTTCCACTTTTGTCTTTGTAAAGGTAATCTGGCCATTTACAGTCCAGTTCAATTTCCTCGTATTTATAATTTGAGCGGTCAAGGAAAATTCAAATCCTTTATTGCTCAGGGTACCCACATTGGCAAGAATGGTATTAATAAAGAATGGCGGTACAGGAACAGTGTAATCATAAAGCAGATTTACTGTTTTATCGTTAAAGTAGTTGATGTCGCCGGAAAACCTGCCATTAAAAATCGAAAAATCGAGACCGATATTCTTTCCATGCCTTTCTTCCCATTTCAAGTCAGGATTGTCATTTTGAATAGGAGCGTATGCCTGCGGGTATACTGCATTAGTTGGATCATAGAACCTTCCGATAGGCCCGTAAAGCAGCAGTGTGGCATAAGGAGTGATGTTATCCGAGTTACCCGTAACTCCATAACCAGCCCTGATCTTCAAATCGGTCAGCCAGGGAATATTGCTCATAAATTCTTCCCGGCTTATCCGCCATGCTACATCAAAGGAAGGAAAATTACCCCAACGGTTATTTACGCCAAATTTTGAAGAGCCGTCGCGACGGATGCTTGCCGTTGCATAATACTTTTGATTGAAATTGTAATTAATCCTGGCAAGAAAAGAAATCAGTTTGTATTCATCCCGGTATGTTCCGGCAGTTACCCGGGAAGCATCGATTGCACTTGAATAATTATTATCCGAGTTTTGAGGCACCAGAAAGTTCTGGCCTCCGGCAGTGAGGTTATAATTTGTATAAAAGTTATACTCATACACTCCCGTGAAACCAATGCTGTGCTTCGAAATCTGCTTGGAGTAATTTACATGCATATCTCCATGTCTTGAATCCTCATTGTAATTCCCCTCAGAAGAGTTGTTGACATTTCCTTCAACCGGGAATGCGGGTTGGTAGAAACGCGTTTGATTATTAAAATGATTCCATGATCCGGTTACGCCAACTTTCAAACCACTTATTATCTCATAGTTGGCAGTACCGGATAATATGGTCAAATTTTCTTTTCCTTTATTTAATTCCTGTTCGAGGTGAGCAACGGTATTGTATTGTTCAAAATCAGAAAAGTAAAAATAGCCTCCGTTCTGGTCATAAACAGGATAAGTAGGTGGTGTATTGAATATTTTGGTGATATTGTTATAATTCAACAAATTCCTGTTTGTAGTAGTATTCACAATGCCAACCTGTATTTCCAGCTTGTCGTCGAGAGCTTTCTGTTGCGCATTAAACCGCAACCCGATCTGTTCCTTTCCAGTATTCAATACTATTCCTTGCTGATTGAGGTATGATACGGATGCCCGGTACGAAAACCCTCTTCCGCCGCCTGAAATCCCTATTGCATGATTGTGTGTAAATGCAGTGCGGGTGATGGCATCCTGCCAATCAGTGCTTGCCCCTTTATCCAAACTTCCCGGATCAATACCGAGGTTAGCACATGCAGCTCTCCATTCACTTGCGGAAAGCATATCATATTTTTTGGCATTTACATCAATACCCACGTAACCATTGTAATCTACTTTAACCTGTCCGGCCTGTCCCTTTTTTGTGGTCACCACAATTACTCCATTTGCACCACGTGCTCCATAAATAGCGGTAGCGGAAGCATCTTTCAAAATATCGTAAGAAGCAATATCGGTAGGAGGAATATTGTTTAACTGGTCGGCCCCATCTAACGGAACTCCATCAACTACAATTAAGGGATTCTGACCACCGGTCAGAGAGGTTTGACC
>CAYYZJ010000563.1:0-10702 GCA_964475615.1 uncultured Flavitalea sp.
AACCTGCGCGAGTTCAGGAATGTGATCAGGAGATCTGCCCTGCTTTCTTCTTCGGGCACAATCAATGCAAAGGTATTGCCGCACGAGATCGTCAACAACGGCATATATAATTTTTCGCGCGAATCTGCAGCCGGCCATTCCCCCGTCAACAAGGAAATGGATCTCAAGAATGCTGCCGCCCAGGCGGAATACGATACCATCATGAATGTGCTCAAGCAGGTGAACTTCAATAAATCCCGCGCAGCGGAAATATTGAAGATAGACCGGAAGACCCTCTACAACAAGATCAAGAATTATGAATCGCAATAATACTTAAATAACGAGTTATGATAAAGCCAGCAGAAATGACAACAATGAGCCAGGTAATGGAAGAGTTAAGGCTTCGCAGGCAGGATAATGAGTTCCTTTTAACAGCCAATGGTTTCAGCACCGGCAATGGAAAATATTATCAGCCCGAAGACCTGAAGATCGTCAGGACATATCGCTTTGAAGGCGAATCCGACCCTGCCGATTCTTCCATATTGTATGTGATCCAGGCCAATGACGGATTGATCGGGTACAGCGTCGATTCTTATGGCGCTGCCAGCAATCACGAAATCAGCTACGACGAGTTCATCCGGCGTATACCGGTGGAAGAGCGGGTTTGACGCATGACCTAAATGATACACATGAAAATCCTTCCCGTGCTCCTGCTCTGTTCTCTGCAGTCGGCGGCGCAGCGTATTGAACTGCTTGCTCATAATGACAGCATATCGATCCGCGGCCTTAGCGTGGTGAACGACAAAATTATCTGGGTGAGCGGAAGCAACGGAACAGTGGGAAGATCCATCGACAGCGGCCGTTCCTGGCAGTGGATCACCGTTCCCAATTACGAGAAAAGGGATTTCCGCGATATCGAAGCCTTCAATGCCAATGAAGCCGTGATCATGGCCGTTGCAGAGCCGGCCCTCATATTAAAGACAAAGGATGCGGGAAAAAACTGGTCGGTGGTCTTTGAAGACAATACCAAAGGCATGTTCCTCGATGCCATGGATTTTAGAGGAAGCCAGGGAGCCGTTATCGGCGATCCCGTCGATCACAAAATATTCCTTGCATTCACCGACAACAAAGGCGATTCCTGGAAAGTATCCGGTCTGTTAAATGAGATCAGGCCTGCGGAAGGAGAAGCTTTCTTTGCTTCCAGCGGTACGAATATTTGTCTTGCACCCAAGGAAGCGCCGGCTCCTGTCTTTGTTTCCGGCGGCATGAAATCCATTCTGTATTATTCTTCCGCCAGCAAACGTGCATTACCGTTAGTACAGGGAACCGAATCCAGGGGGGCCAATTCCATTGCGCTGGCCGATGCCCGCTCGGGCATCGTGGTGGGAGGCGATTTCAGGAAAGACACCGCCACTGCAGGCAATTGCGTGCTGTTCACGCTTTATCCCTACAGCCTGCGCAGGCCGCAGGTGCCTCCGCATGGTTACCGGAGCTGCGTGGATTATGTAGATACTGCAAAACGCCGGCTGATCGCCTGCGGAACCAGCGGTGTCGATATTTCCAGCGACGGAGGAATGAACTGGAAGCTGATCTCTTCCGAAAGCTTTCATGTTTGCCAGAAAGCCAAAAAAGGAAATACGGTTTTCCTGGCCGGAGCCGGGGGGAGGATTGGGAAGTTGATTTGGTGAGGTGGCGCAATAGGTAATGGGCAATAAGCAATTGGCAATTGGCAATGAAAAAAAGCTAATAGATGTTTTGCCTATTGCTTATTGCTCATTGTCTATTGCCTATTGCCCATTGCCTATTATTTCCTAAACGCTACATAAACCGCTCCCAGCAGCAAGGCAAAAGAAAGCAGGTATTTCCAGTGAAAAGGCTCCTTGAGATAGAGCACGGCAAAAAAAGAAAAGACCACCAGAGTGATCACTTCCTGGGTGATCTTGAGCTGAAATCCATTGAAGCCGTTTTGGTACCCCCAGCGGTTGGCCGGCACCGTTAGACAGTATTCAATGAATGCAATGCTCCAGCTTATCCCGATCGCCTTCCATAAAGGAAGGGATTTATGGTTCAGATGCCAGTACCAGGCAATCGTCATGAACACATTGGAAGCGAAGAGCAATAGTATGGTGCGCATGGGATGAGCGTTAATGGGCAATAAGCAATAGGCAATAGACAATACAATCATTTTATGCAGCAATTGCCTATTGCCAATTGCCCATTGCCTATTCCTAATTCAGGCTTCTGAAATCCACCGGCACCAGCTTGCTCACTCCCGGCTCCTGCATGGTAACGCCGTAGATCACATCCACGCTGCTCATGGTCATTTTGTTGTGCGTAACGATGATGAATTGGGAGTTCTCGCTGAACTGCCTGATCATATTGGTGAATTTGCTTACATTGGCATCATCGAGCGGAGCGTCCACTTCATCGAGTATGCAGAAAGGCGCGGGCTTGATGAGGTAGATGGCAAACAGCAATGCCGTTGCTATCAGCGTTTTTTCTCCGCCGCTCAGTTGCGTGATGGAAGAAGGACGCTTGCCTTTGGGCTTGGCCACGACGTCGACCCCCGTCTCGGCCAGGTTTTCCGGATTTTCCAGGATGAGATCGGCGGTATCTTCATCGGTGAACAGGGCCTTGAACACTTTCTGGAAATGATCGCGCACCTGGTTGAAGGTATCCAGGAACTGCTGGTTGGCCGTTGCCTCCACTTCCTGGATGGTCTGCAATAAATTGTCCTTGGCGTCGATCAGGTCATTCTTCTGCTCCAGGATGAACTCATATCTTTTCTTCATTTCCTGGAAAGCTTCGATGGCCGTAGGGTTCACCTCGCCCAGGTTCTCCAGTCTTTTCTTCATCCGGTCGGCTTTTTCCTGGAGATCTTCTGCAGATGCATCGCCGGTGCGCGGCTCGTCGATGATATCGTCGAGGTCGATGCGGAACTCCACGCTCAGCCTTTCTTTCATGCCGGCAAGCTGCAGCCTGAGCTCGTTCAGCTTGTCCTTGATCTCGGCCAGCAGGTATTCGATCTGTTCTTTCTGCTTGGTCTTATGACGCAGCTCGCTTTCTTTTTCACCCAGCGCATTGCGCAGGTTATAATAATCCTGGTCGGCCTCGTTCAGTTTCCTCTCCTCTTCTTCTTTGCGGTGAAGCAATTCCAGCAGTATTTGCTGGGATGCGTCGAGCAGTTGCTGGCTTTCGGCAATGCTTTCGCGGGTTTGCTTCAACTGCGATGCATTTATTTCAACCTGGTTGCGCAGGTCGTTCAATTGATTATTCTTGAACTCCAGCTCCTGACGGATGGCATTGATGCGGCTATGCTGCCTCGTTACCTGCAGGTTGAATTCATTGTAGCTGCTTTGGGCCGTATCGTAATTGGCTTCTGCCGTTTTATATTCCTCCTCTGCTGCATGCATTTTTGCCCTTAGTTCATTGCCGAGGCCCAGCAATTGCTGCCATTCGGTACGCGTGCCTTCAATGGAGGCGACGGTTTCCCCTAAGTTCGACTGCAGTTCCTGAAGCCGGGCCTCCGAGCTTTCCTGCTGGGCATGCAGGTTTTCCGTTTTATTCTGAAGGGAAATAAAATGATTGGTGAGCCGGTTGATGTCTTCCTGCGTTTGTTTGATGGCCTGCTCTTTCAACTGTTCATTGTAAGCAGTCACTTCATTCTGCCTGGCCTGTATCTCCGATTTCAGTTTATTGGCTACGGCTTCGAGGGCAATGATCTCCTCACGGAGTTTTTCCAGGTTTTTTACGCGGCCGATCTTTTTGCCTTCAAACAATCCCACGCTGCCTCCGGTAAGCGAATATTTCCCTTTCACGAATTTGCCGCTCTTCTCCAGCACTACAGCGCCGTTATAATAAGGCGATTCAATGCGTTCGAGCGTAGGTTCTTCCTCGGCAATGAATACATTGCCCAGCAAATGCTCGGCCAGCTTGCGGTAGGGTTCATCTACTTCTATTACATTCAATGCCGGTATTGTTCCCTCGGGCTGATGGCCGGGTTCCAGCGGATGTTCGGAAAATTTATCCAGCAAAAAGAAATTGGCGCGGCCTTTTTTATGCTCATCCAGCAGGTGAACGGCCTGCAATCCTTCCTGCAGGTTATTGACCACATAATAATTGAGATACGGATCGAGGATGTTTTCCACTGCTGCGCGGAATTCTTCCTTCACATAAATGACATCTGAAAGCAAGGGCGCATGATGATTCCAGTTAGGGTTTTTATACAGGAATTTCACGCTCTCGGGATATCCTTCCATGGAATCGATCAGGCTTTTGAGCAGATCGTGCTCATTCCTCCTGGCATCCAGCTTCCTGTTCTCATCGGCCAGCAACTGGCGCAGCTCTTCCAGCCTTTCCTGTGTTTGCAGGATCTGCTCTTTGGTCTTTTCATGATGCTCCTGCAGTTGACGGAGATCCGTTTTACGCGATTCCAGCTCCTGATCCTTGGTCAGCTTTTCTTCCTCCAGTTGTTTGATCTGGCTCAGGCGCACCGCCCTTTCATCCTCGATCTGCTGAATAGCCTGCTGCAGGTTTTGTATGGATGTATCTGCTATCGCGATCTTTTTTTCCGCCTCGAACTGGTTGCGCTGAACCTGGGCGTTCTCGCCGCGCAATGCATCCATCGACATTTTATGCTGGTCGAAAAGATAACGGGAATCATCAACCGAAGTCTTCAATGCGTCGAGCTGCTCCTGCAAGCCGTCGAGCTTGTGCTGCTCCTCTCCCACCTGCTGCTCGGTAAAGAGAATGCTTTCTTCCAGTCCTTTCAACTGTCCCTCGCTTTTCTGCAAAAATTCCTGCAGGCTGCTTTCCTTCTCCTGTAAAAAATTAAGCCGCTGGGAAGCCAGGTTCTTTTCGTTTTCCTTTGCACGCAGGTTCTGCAGCAGCTCGTTGAACTCATGCTGCATGGACTGCAGGGCTTTTTCCTTTTCAATAAATCCCAGCTTATCCTGCTCCAGCGCAGCTTCTTCCCCGGCTATTTCGGCTTCGAGCTGAATTCGTTTATTGGTCTCGGTTTCCGACTGGCTGTTGAGCTCTTTGTAGGTAAGGTTGAATCCTTCCAGCGCAGCTTTGGCCAGCTCGATGCTCAGCTCGCGGTATTCTTTCTTGATCTCATAATATTTTTCCGCTTTTTTGGCCTGGTTCTCCAGTGTCTTCAACTGGTTATTGATCTCGAACAGCAGGTCTTCGATGCGGGCCAGATCCTGCTCGGTGGCGTCGAGCTTTTGCCTGGCTTCTTTTTTACGGGTTTTATAGATGGAGATGCCGGCGGCCTGCTCGAGCATGCGGCGGCGGCTGTTGTCCTTGTCCTTGATGATATCGTCCACCATGCCCAGCTCGATGATGGCATAGCTGTCGGTAGATACACCGGTATCCATGAACAGGTTCTGGATATCTTTCAGCCGGCAGGACACATCGTTGAGCCGGTATTCGCTTTCCCCGCTCTTGTAAAATTTTCGGGTGATGGTAACCGTGCTGAATTCGGTGGGCAGCAGGTTCTTCGTGTTTTCAAAAGTGAGGCTCACTTCCGCCAGCCCGGATGCAGAGCGGCTCTTGGAGCCGTTGAAGACCAGGCTCTCCAGGTTCTCCGATCGCAGGTGGCTGATCTTCTGCTCGCCGATCACCCAGCGGATACTGTCCACGATATTGCTCTTGCCGCACCCGTTCGGGCCTATGATGCCAGTGATCCCTTCATTGAAATTGATATGCGTTTTGTCGGCAAAACTTTTAAAACCCTTGATTTCTAAACTCTTTAATCGCACAGCTCAATAGATTATTTGATCAAACAGCAAACCTACATTAAAATGATCAATTTGATTTTGCCCTGTTAATAAGTGGTGAATAGTAACAGAAAAACGAAAAAAAGAGGCCCTTTCTTGCCCTGGCAGGCAATATAGTTCTTAACATAAAAAGATTTGCGCATATTGCAGCAACTTTAATCGCATTGCCGGCCATGCTTAAACAGAACAGATTTTATTTTCTTCTTGCTTTCTTTTTTAGCTTATCGGGAATAGCCACCGCTCAGCCCATCGCCGGGAAAAAATATTATATCAGCCCTTCCGGCAGCGATGCCAACCCGGGCACTATCAGCAAGCCATGGAAAACGACCGGTGCGATCAACCGGCTGCGCCTGCTCCCGGGCGATGCGGTATATTTCGAAGGAGGAAAAACTTTTACAGGAGGGATTGCGCTGGATCAGGCGGATGAAGGAACAGACGCCCATCCTGTTATCATCAGCTCCTATGGCAAGGGCCGGGCTATTATCGATGGTGGAAATAGTGAAGGAATCCTGATGTACAGGAGCAGGCATATCATCATCAAAAATATAATTGTCAAAGGCAACGGACGGAAGGAAGGGAATGTGAAACCAGGCATATTGCTTTCAAATGCCGGGCATATAGTACTGGAGCAGATCGAGGTGAGCGGCTTTCAGAAATCGGGAGTGGAGATTAAAGATTGCGCCTATATAAAACTCACCCATATCGATGCCCATGACAATGGTTTCGCGGGCATTGCCGTAACCGGCGATCATTATGCAAAACTGGAGAACCGGCATATCTATATCGGCCATTGCAGGGCCATCAACAACCCCGGCGATCCTACCGAGCTGAATAACCACAGCGGCAATGGCATTGTGGTGGGATTGGCAACCGACGTGCTGGTCGAATACTGCGTGGCTTCCGCCAATGGATGGGATATGCCCAGAAAAGGAAACGGCCCTGTGGGTATATGGGCATGGGAAAGCGATTCGGTGACCATCCAGCACTGCATTTCCTATCGCAACCGCACGGCGCCGGGCGCCATGGACGGAGGCGGCTTCGACCTCGACGGAGGCGTTACCCATTCGCTGGTTCAGTATAATCTTTCTTATGAGAACGAAGGCTATGCATTCGGCATTTTCCAGTATAGCGGCGCAACCCCATGGCATCACAATACCTTCCGCTACAATATCAGCTTCAATGACGGCAATATTACGCAGCATGGGGCAAGCGTATTGTGGTGGAACGGCAGCAGGGACAGCCTTCAGTTCCATGACTGCTATTTTTACAACAATCTCCTGTATAACGGCAATGGATATGTGCTGGGCGTGATCCCGAATGAATACGAGAACATGAATTTCTTTTTCATCAACAATATTTTTGTGGGAAAGGATGAGCTGATGAGCGGCGGAGAGATCGGCAATGAACGGTTCTTTGCCAATGCCTGGTGGTCGCTGCATTCGGGGTTCAGGGTGAACGGGATCAGGGATTTTGAGGGCTGGACGGCGGTCAGCGGAAAAGAAAAATGGAATGGAGAGATTGTCGGCATCAATGCCGATCCGCAATTAACGGCCCCGGCCCTGCCGCAATTGACAGACCCGGAAAGACTGAACGAGCTGACCGGTTTTCAACTAAAGAGCAGCTCCCCGCTTTTAAACAAGGGCCTCGACCTGGCCAGATGGTTCCGGCTGGATTCCGGCAAAAAGGATTTTTATGGAAATCCTGTTCCTTCAGGCAAGGGCTGCGAGCCGGGGGCATATGAAATGAAATAGTTCCCAGTTTTCAGTTTCCGGTTCTGCATTTTAAAATCCACAATGAAATTCAGCAACTGTAAACCATAAACTTAAAAACCGTAAACTATTCTTTCCCTTCCGCCCTTTTCTGCAATTCGGCCAGAGGCATGGCGATCATGCGGCCAACGGGCTGGTTTCCTTTATACGTGATCACCTTGAGCATCACTGCTTCTTTTGGAGCGATCAAGGGCTCGGTATATTTCGGATAAAAGCGGTCGGGGAATGAATTGTCGAAGCTGTAGTAAATATCCAGGCCTTTTATTTCTGTGCCCAGATTAATCTTCAGCAGGCTGTCGGCTGTTTTGCTTGCCGTAAAAATGGGATCATATACGCTGGGCGCATATTTTATTTCGGCACTGTCGAGCCGGCTGAAATGCTGTTCAACCTTGCCGGCAAAACTATCCCAGTTCTTTTTTTCTTTCGGGCTCCAGAGCGTTTCTGCAATAGCCATTCCGCGCGGCCAGGTCATGTATTCCGCATGACGCATATTGTATACCTGCTCAGTCCATAAATTGGCTTGTCCGCCTTTAATGAATTTCGGGTCAACGCCATCGGGTATGGGCTCGAACTCATAACATTTACTCAGGCGAAGCGTGGCATATATATGCGGCTCGATGATGCGGTCGCCCTGCATGTAATCGATATAGGCATAGGTGGTGGGGCTCATCACCACTTCATGGCCCAATTTCGCTGCATCGATGCCGCCCTGGATGCCGCGCCAGCTCATGACTGCAGCGCCGGGCGCCAGTCCGCCTTCGAGGATCTCATCCCAGCCGATGAATTTTTTTCCTTTTGATGAAACGATCTTCTCCACTCTTTTTTCAAAATAGCTCTGTACTTCCTGCTGCGTCTTGAGATTTTCCTTTTTCATCAGGGCTTTGATGGCATCGCTCTGCTCCCAGAAATTTTTCGGGCATTCGTCGCCGCCGAGATGGATATAATCAAAAGGGAAAAGCTGTGCCACTTGTGTGATGACCTTATCCAAAAAAGCGTATACTTTTTCATTGGCGGGACAAAGGGTATTATCCTTCAAAGCGATCGGAGGCGCTCCATGCGACCAGTCCATGAACTCCTCGCCCGAACGCACCTGATACTGATCTGCGCCGGGTGTGCAGGAAAGCTCCGGATAAGAAACCACTGCTGCCAGGCTATGGCCGGGAACGTCGATCTCGGGAAGGATATTTACAAACCTGTCTTTCGCATAGGCCACCAGTTCCTTAATATCATCCTGCGTATAGAAACCGCCGAAATTGCGCGGCTCGTCGGGCTTGGGTGCATCGAAGGTTCCGAAATAGCCGACCTTTTTTACATTCCAGGCTCCTACTTCGGTCAATCGCGGAAGGCCCTTTATTTCTATGCGCCAGCCTTCATCATCGGTGAGGTGAAGATGCAGGAGATTGAACTTATACTTTACCATATCGTCGATATAATGCTTCACCTGATCCTTGGTAAAGAAATGACGGGCCACATCGAACATCAATCCCCTCCATGCGAAACGGGGATAATCGGTGATCTCCACACAGGGCGCCTGCCATTGAACATTATTCACCAGCGATTTGCTTTCGATGGCAGCGGGAAAAAGCTGCAGCAGTGTTTGTGCACCATAGAACAATCCGGCAGGCTGATTGGCTTTGATGATAACAGACTGGGGCGTTACCGATAAAGTGTATCCTTCATTGCCTATTGTTTTATCGGCTGTTTTGTTCAGCATGAGCCGGATAGCACCTGTGCCTGCTTTTGCGTTTTCATCTACAGTATATCCGGTGGGAACAGATAAATGCTGTTTAAGTGTGCTTGCCACTTCCTTCAATTGCGGATTGGAAGGAATTTCAATAGCAATATTTTTCGGCAGCACAAAATAACCGGTGCCTTTTACCAGTGTTACCGGCTCCGGGATGATTGCAATATCCTGTGAGAATAGGGCTACCGAACAAAAAAGAAGAGCAAAGAAAAAACAGCTTTTTTTCATCAGCAGAGATTTAGCGTTGAGGAATAGAAGCGAAAATTAGTACTTTTAGCAATGCTGATGAAAATCTTCAATATTTTCTTTTGTATCGTCTTCATCATTTTTGCGGCGCTGCAATATAATGATCCCGATCCTTACGTGTGGATTCCCATCTATCTCTATAGTGCTATCCTCTGTGCACTGGCAGCCAGGAACCGGTTTTATCCGCGTGCTTACTGGCTGGGCATTGCAGTATATTTGGTCTATGCGGCATACAAATTTTTTTGCAGGGATGGTGTGCTGGACTGGATACGAAAATATCATGAAGAAAATATCGCACAGACCATGAAAGCCACCAAGCCCTGGATAGAAGAAACCCGCGAATTCTTCGGACTGATCATATTGGTTGTTGTGCTGCTGACCGATCTCTGGTATGCAACAAGAACAGGCAAGAACAAACGTTGATCCTCCTTTTCCAATTCATTAATTATACTCCATTCGAATTCGATGAAAGGCTGTTTCTTAAATAACTTTACCGATTTACTTAGCCAGCAACTGTAACGAAAGCAATCCCACCTGGTTCGGTTCCCTGGCATCTTTTACTTTGCTTACGATATACAGGTCATGAAAGCGCCCGTCGGTCACCGGCTCGATTGAACATTTCAATACCTCGGGAATTTTCGGGGCCGATTTCGGGGGATCGATTGCTGTTTTTCCCAGCAGCTTCCCGTCCGGAGCATCGAGATGTAACTCGAATGTATATCCGAACTGTACGGGTTTCTGATAAGCTACCGTCAGCTCGGCGCTGTTGACCATGCTCAGGTCGATGCTGTCGATGCTGAACCATCCTTCGCCTACCGGCGGAACCATGTACTGATCTCCGTTAAAGTCAAATACTGCAAATTCTTTTTTCCGGTTGGCATCGCTGAAGAAGATCCTGCTGCTATGCAGGATCACCGTTTTTTTGCCGGTGAGCGGCCTGATGCCCGGGCCTCCCTTGTCGGTATAGCTGGCCGTGAGATAAAGCGCGGCTTTGGGCTTTTCCGGTTTGCCGAGCGTTGGCTGCAGTGTGCCTGAAGCAGGCAGCGATTTTTTATTTTCTTCCTGGCTGCTCAGCGAGAGAACCCATTGAACAATCTGCTTGATATCATCTTCCGGCATGGCAGGATGGGCCGACATCACCGTTTCTCCCCATACACCGCCGCCGCCGTTCCTGATCTTAT
>CAYYZJ010000564.1:0-8205 GCA_964475615.1 uncultured Flavitalea sp.
TTGAAAAAAGGCAATTGGTCGAAATATAATTTTTTTACCAGCCCCAGTTCTTCATCGGCCGTTATCTTTAAATGATTATTGAGCCAGAAAGAATCGATGGGGCCGTTGATATCGCGGTTGCCATACTGCAGGCTGTCGATCCATTTCTTCATGGTTGGCCTGCCGATCCTTCTGGCCACTTCCTGGAAATAAGGAACGGCCGATACCCGGAAAGCCTCTTCCATGCTGAGGTCTTTGTTCCAGTTTTCATTCCAGCGTTTTACGCTGTCCCATTTGATGATCATTTTTTCATCGTTGATCACGCCGGTCTCGATACCGATCAGCGCATTGACGATCTTAAAAGTGGAAGCGGGGCTGTAAGCGCTGTCGCGATAGCGTTTGAGATTATAGATCGTAAACCGGCCCAGGCCGTTGTCATAAAGTGCAAAGCATCCGTTGACCTTTGCAGAATCGAAATATTTTTTCAGGCTGTTGTCGATGGTAACGTTGTTGGGAGAGCAGGCGGAGAAGGTTAAGGACATAACAAGCAGAGCCAAAAAAACTTTTCTCATATAAGAAATTTCGGCAAAGGTAGAAGAGATACTTCACGTAGATCATGTTCAGTTATCCATTCCTGCCAAAATTTTTTAGTTCCCCGGCATCCCATACATCCTGATCAAATGCAGCAGCACTCCATTCGTCCAGCCGAATCCGTCCTGGCCGGGGTATTCGCCGCCGCCTGCGGGTTTGTTGATGTCTACCACATTGTATTTTTCCATCAGCTTGCCGGTTTCTTTATATACTTTTATATTCAGCGCTATCCATCTTTTTGCGGCAGCGGCAGCCAGATCTTTCTGTCCGCAGCGATCCAACCCCCAGATCATCATCCATTCCAGCGGGGCCCATCCGTTGGGAGCATCCCATTGCTCGCCGGTGGCGTACTCCGTGGTGACGAATCCACCCGGCTTTAATAATCTTTGTTTAACGATGACGGCTATTTTTCTTCCGAGAAAGCTCATATAATCGGGATGCTCATTGAAAAAGCAAAAAGGGTAAAGACCTGCCGGAGTGATATTTTTATTTTGGCTCATCGTTTTAAAATTATAATCGGTATAAAATCCGACCGCTTTATTCCAGCAGTATTTATCGATGTTCTCTGCTCTTTTCCTGGCCCTGTCGAGATATTCTTTGGCAGCAGCCTGATCGTTATTGATGAGCCTGGCTTTGGAGATGGCTGTTTCCAGATGATAGAGCAGCGAATTCAAATCCACCGGTATGATGTCGATGACCTGGATGCTGTTCAGGTTTTTCTTATCTGCAAACCAGCGGCTGCTGAAATCCATTCCGCTTTCTGCACCTGCACGCAGGTTCTGGTACATCTCAATCTTATTTCTTCCCGATTTCTCTGCAGTAAGCACATCTTCGCGCCAGCTTTCCTGGCGGGGAACCATGCTATCGTCCCAATAACGGTTGAGCACGGTTCCATCTTTCAGCTTCACCACACGGCGATAAGCCTGGCCCGGTTTTATTTTATCCTGTCCGTCCATCCAGAATTCATATTCTTTTTCCATGGCGGGAAGGAATTCCTGGTAAATGCTGTCGCCTTTTATGCCTGCCAGCAATTCCACCATCACTGAAAAGAACGGCGGCTGAGAGCGGCCCAGATAATAAGTCCTGTTGCCATTGGGAATATGGCCGTAGGTTTCGATGAGATAGGCAAAGTTTTTCAGCATGTTATCTATCATCTCCGTTTCGCCGCTTTCTTTCAATCCAAGCATGGTAAAATAAGAATCCCAGTAATAGATCTCACGGAAACGGCCACCCGGAACGATATAGGGATAAGGAAGCGCAAGAAGCGAGCTGCCTTCCTCTACTTTGTCGGGATTTCTTTTCAGTACACTCCATAATTTGTTGATATGGCTTACTACATCTTCGGTGGTATCCGTTTTATAATTATAGGCCGGACCGGCAGGCAGCTCGAAATTGTCATCCACAAATTTTTTCAGGTTGAAATTGGGGCCTTTCTGAAGACCATAGTCGTACATGACGTCTACCGGCTTGCGTTTCGGGATGCAGTCCACAAAAGTTTTGCTGTCGGAAAAAATATGCTGCATCTGTACTTCTGTAAAAAGATCGCCGTAAATCTTGTCCGGAGGGGCGGGTTGCTGTGACCGGGAAACTAAAAAGGAAAAAACAAGAACAACAGAATAAAAAATCCTCTTCATGCCGGGGTTATATTTCCATTAAAGATAAGGCAAATGTGCGGATGTGCGAATGGCTAATATGTGAATATCAAAATAAAACGCCGCGAAGAATCGCAGCGTTGTTGCTTTATAACCATACACAAAAGAAGCTTTATAATTTCAATCCCAGTGACACATAAAACGTCCTTCCATCTGCGGGCAGAATGCCTGGGCCCGGGTACATATTGATCCTCCTGGTAAAATAATGCGCATTGGCAATATTGTTGACGCCTGCGCCGAAATGATAGTATTGCAGGAAATGCCATTCAAAGGCCCAGTCCCAAACATGGTATGCGGGCACTATTCCGCTGGCGCCGGTAGGATTGAATACCGTGTTGTTGGCATCACTGAAATTTTTACTCACATAGCTGTATTGCAGCGTGGTGCTGATCCCTTTGAATAAAAGCCGAAGGCCTGTGCGGTCGATCCAGTCGGGCGTTCCTTCGGCCCTGTTGCCTTTGACGCTTACATTCTTTCCCGAAATGCTGATCGCACCGCTGGTATAACGGGCATGGGTATATGCTAAAGAATTGAATACCCGGAGATCGAAGCGGGATGCATTGCCTCCTGCCAGTTTCCATATCGATGCTTCCAGATAAGCTTCCGCTCCTTTGGAAACCACATTACCAATATTGGTGGTATAGAGATAGGTTGAATTATCGGGATTGGTCAGCGTCAACTGCCCGGCGCGGTTGCCGTAATAAACATAAAACAGGTTCAGGTCTACATTGACCAGGTCTTTATAATGCCCGCGATAGCCGAGATCGATATCATATCCCTTGCTGTCTTTCAGATTGGGATCGATAACGCCCAACTGGTCGGCGGGAGTGATATTGGCATAGAGATAAGGGCGATAGGCCTGTGAAATATTTCCATACAACTGGCCGGAGCTGCTCAACTGATACTGCATTCCGGCGCCGAAAAGCGGAAAGCTCCGGTTGCCTTTATAGGAAACCGGGAAGCTTGCATTATTGATCACTCCGCTGAGATCGGTATTGATCACTTCATACCTGAAACCCGGCGTTATTGAAAACCGGGAGCCGATCCGGAAAATATTTTCGGCGAATGCCGCGTAGTTATTGGTATGGAACCGCAGATCGATGCTATAAGGTTTCGTGAGACCGAGATCGAAATCGGAAGCCGCAGTGCCTGTTCCCTTTTGTCTTCGTTTGGTGGTTTCCGTGAAATAGCGGATGCCTCCGGCAATGGTGCTGCTGATGCCGCCGATATGATAATGATGCAGGATCCTTGCTTCGGTAGTAAAGCCGTTATAATAATCGCGGTCAACCTGGCGGGGATTATAAGTGCCCAGTGCCTTGTTCACGGTGTCCATGATATCGGGCGTGTTGATGAACTGCACACTGTTGCGCTGCCCGAACAGCGCATGAGCTGTTACCTGGAGATGAGTATTGGAAGAAAGATCATAATTGAACACAAGCGCAGGAATATTGATCTCCGGATTGAAAAAATTCCTCGAACGGAAAGATTGCCTGGGATTTTGCTCAAACTGCGCATCTGTAAGACCGCCTGCTATTTTCTGCACATAATCCATTCTTGAAAACTGGAGCGCCAGGCTTGCCCTGCTGCTGAAATGATAATTGAAGTTTGCATAATAAGCGTGGTAGTTGAATGAAGCATTGGGCCTCCATCCATCGCCATGCCTGCTGTCGTAATAAGCGTAATAATTCAGTTTGCCTGCAGTGCCGCCTACAGCATTGAAGGAATTGAAAAAAACATACCCGCCCGCCGTTTGTTCTGTTTCGAGTGAAAAAGGTTTTGAACTGTCGCCTTCTTTCATGATATAATTCATCATGCCTCCGAATTGGCTGCCGAACTGCAATGCCGCCGATCCTCTCACAAACTGTATTTCCCGGATGGCCTGCATGGGCGGCGTATAATGATCTTCGGGATAACCGAAAATATCGGAATTGGTATTGTATCCGTTCTGGCGCATGTTCATTTCGATGGAACGGTGCGTATCTGTTCCGCGGCTGCCGATATTGACCTGGGTTCCGGCTCCATCCATCTCCCATACATTCAATCCCGGTATTTGCGCAAAAGCCATGCGGGCCATATTGCCGGCAAGATTGGCCTTGCTCCCGTCGAGATGAAAGCTGGTGGTTTTCTTTCCGGAGTATATATACATATCCTGCACTTCAGGAAGGGGCTGCGCTATGCCTTGTTTGATGAAAGCAGTTACCAGCACGCTATCCAGCTCTTTCGGCTTTATGGTATCGGTTTTCGGAGCATCCTGCGCCAGGCAGCATCCGCAGCAAGCCAGGAGCATCAGCAACAAGGTCGATTTGACCGCATAATCCGGCCATTTCAATTTGCTTTGGAACCTGACGGATGATTTTGCTCCAACGGCAAAAAACAATGCCAGCAAGGCGCCATAGCTTCCTCCGCGTTCTATCCATTCAAAGAGCTCATAATGCGGATAAAAAAGTTCGCTTCCCATTTTCCAGATGAAAAGCGCAAACAGCAAAGGCCTTACCGGGCGGATCAGCACGGTGAAAGCAGCCGCAATCTCGAATATGCCGATCACCAAAGCAGCCTTGTACGGATTTGAAAAACCAAGCGCAGTATATTGATCTATCAATCCTTTTTTCTCAATCAGGTTCAGCCATCCGTGGCCGGCCAGCAGGAGAAATACGATTATCTGTAAACAAATGATGAGCTGTTTGAATTTTTTATCTTCCCGATGAAATCCGATCCGAACGGGAGTAAAAATATTTTTTCTGCTGATCCCTCCCGAAATCAACAGCAATGCGAATGGCGCTCCGTAATTGCCCGCCCGTTCAACGAATTCGGCAAAAGGCTCTCCCGATAAAGGTCTCAGCAAAGCCGTGACCAATCCCCACACCACCAGCCAGGCCGGGAGTGCCCGTATAGGATAAACGATCATCAAAATGCCCATGATGATATCCATCGAGCCGACAATAGGCATGAGCCGGTAAGCAGTATGCTGGCCGATGCCGAACACCGCAAAATAATTGCACCATATCTGTTTTGTAATGATCCCGAACGATCCATGCCCAATGAAGCACATGATCACCGCCAGCCTGAGCGTGTAAAATATTTTCTGTTCTGTGTTGAGTTGCATCTTTCAATACTTTTTTTTAAAAAAACCCCACGAAGAATCGTGGCGTTGTTATTGCTTATAACCAGTGAAAATTCTTTAATTGCTTCCATCACTTTGTCCGCGCTGCACGGCATAGCTGCCTACATTGGAGCCTACCGTCAATCCTACTTCGCAGTCTGTTCTGTAATGAATGCCGCCGACAAACCTCGACCGCGCAGCTTCCTCAGCCATAGCCTGGTATTTGGCTGCATTGCCGGGAATGATGTAGGAAAGCACTGTCGACGCCGCACCGCTGAACACCGAATGTCCCGACACATAGGAAGGGAAATTGGGAATGCCCGTCAATGTTTTTACCAGCGCATTCATCTGCGTGGGCCTGGGATTGAAATAATAATATTTGATATCCCAGCACACGATGGCTGCATCCATCTCCGCCATATTCAGCAAGGCCATATTGCGGGCCCATCTTACTTCGCTGTAGTTTTGCTTGATGAAATCTTCCGCTGCAATGGCATTCCAATGGCCCGGCGGAGTATAGGTTCCTATGCCGTCGGCCCAGAATTGTACGATGCGGATATTATCGCGACTGGGATTTTTTATAATATTGTATACTTCCTCAACATCTTTCTTCATCTGATCGCTTCCTGTTGAAGGAGGAGGCCCGGGCCTGAAAGAAGCGATCATGGATGAATCGAATAAAAAAGGCCTTACTTTTCCGAACAAAGGCAGCATGGGCGGGCGCCTGGGCGTTTCGAGACTGTACCAGGGAACTTCTCCCAGGGAAGTGGCAACGGTTTCAAAATTAGTCCAGTCTGCCTGTGTGCCTACGGCCTTGCCGGCATTATCGGCCCTGCCGCGGGCAATGAATTGTTGCGCCACCTGCCTGCCCAGCGCTTCGCCTGCAGCAATATCGCTTCGCGCTGCGGCTCCGCTCATGATGGCTGCCAGCTCCTGCTCTTCTGCTTTCTGCTGTATGCTGGCGATCTCGTCGGGGAAGAAGAGTTTCATCATCTCGGCCGTAACAGCGGCCAGCACTGCCGCTTCTGAAGGATAAGCAGGCAGATCGGTTTTGCTTACATTGATGGCCTGCACCGACGAATCGACCTTATAAGGAGCTGCACGATTGTATTTGGTCTTATAATACCAGCAGGCCACGAGGGCATCGTACTGCGCTGCACTGATGTATCCATAAGCCCTTGCCGCATAAGGCGGGTTGGCAAAAGGAAAATACGGATAGGCGAAAGGGTTATTGGAATTGGGGATGGGATAAGTGCCATCCGGATTCTGATATGGAGGAAGATTGTATTTGGCCACCAGACCGCGCAGGATCTCATTCCATCTCAGCACTCCTCCGGCAGACCAGTATTTGATGATGGCTTTCTGATCGTCGGTAATTTTTTGCTGATAGCCTTTTATCTCATTGATATCGGCCAGATAGCCTGTTGAATTGGTAGCAGCAGGAGTAGCCACTGCAAATGTATCGGGGCGCGAAAGCAGCACTGTTCTCCAGTTCCCCGCTCCGAGATCGAGGTTGTCTGCATTCAGCGGGCCTACGCCGGCTGTTCTGTCGCTGATGCTTTTATTGCAGGCAAACGGAATCGCCAGCATGATGATCCCAAGCATCCGAAAAATATTTTTCATATCAGTAAGTTTAGTGTTTTCCCAGTTTGAAAATATAATAAGTGCCTGCATGGAACATGAGCGATTGTCCCACATTCCTTCCATCCACTGTATATCCGCCGCCGCCAAGCACTTCGATATGAGTATAAAAAGGCAATGTGTATTTTGCATGCACGCCGATGTTGGTGCTGTTCATGCGGTTGCTTACAAAAGGCATATCGTTTTTGCGGATATCGAACCCGCCAAGCGTGAGCATTCTTTCCGCGATCAATTCCGCAACCAGGTATTTTTTACGGATGCCGATATTGAAATTGAAATCAGCAGCATTGGGCATCTCCACCTCATTGGTGTTATGTATTTCAGTAGTATAATAAGAGGTGCGGTCGAGCTTTACATTGCTGCGCCAGATGAATGCGCCGGAAAGCGTGGTGAAGAATATGCCGGACTGAAAATCGGCAGTCAGTCTTCCGGTGAGATTGGTGCTGCCCAGCCCGATGGATATGGGAAGAAAATCGATCACATAATTGCTCAATGGCGTGCTCAGTCCGCCTACGGCAAACAGGGAAAATTTTCTTCCTCCTGCCATGGATAACTTCAGTGGTCTCCATTTTATAAAAAGGCTCAGGTCCTGGAATCCTTTCAGGCCATGGAGGGTTCCGGCGGATGCATGCGTCCACACATAAGGCACGCCTGCCATTACATTAAGGTTATCGGTTATGCCGTAATTGGTCATATATGCCACCGATTGCGTGGTTACTGTTCCGATGTTTTCATTATCGCGCTTGAAGGTTCCTTCCCAGTAATGATCCCAGCGCGAATACATCCAGGTGGCCCCATTGCACCATTGATTTTTTTTCATCATGATGGCGTCATTGTCGGTTTGTGCATTCAGCCGGCAAAAACTGCAGCAGAGGATGATGGGGAATATTTTGTGTATGATATTTTTAGCAGACATAGTGTTGGTGTATTAAAGTTGAATACTCAGCCCTATATTGACAACATAGTCGGCAAAAGCCGCATCGCCATGCACGGTCTGGCCCGTCAGGCTCGATGAAATTTTATCGGGAACGCTTTGCGTGCGGTTGCGCACGATGGCAACGGGAACAAAGCCGTACAGCGATACTTTTTTCAGGCTGTACACAATGCCGGGCTCTGCAGAGATGATGTATCCCGGCCTTCTGAAACCATTGCTGCCGCCGATCAGGTCATGAACGGGCAGGCATTCGTCGCGAACGCCGACGGAAAAAGAAAGTTGCTTAAACGCAAAATTGGCTCCTGCGC
>CAYYZJ010000565.1:0-4644 GCA_964475615.1 uncultured Flavitalea sp.
ATTAATCAGGGCCCCGATGCAAACGGTATTCCCATCTTTCGCGATAAAGCATCGGAATACGGGCTTGCAGATACCGGCTATTCTACACAAGCTGCTTTTTTTGATTATGATAATGATGGCGACCTCGATGTATTTGTAATGGCAGCCGGCAAAATGCAAAGACCCGAATCGGTTAACATATTTCAGCCCATGGGAAAGGAAGCCACTCCATACAATTATAGCAAATTATACCGCAACGATTGGAGCGATTCCTTAAAACATCCTTATTTCACCGATGTCAGTAAACAGGCCGGTATTAATAAAGGTGGTTTTGGACTGGGAGTAAATATCGTAGATATTAATAAAGACGGATGGAAAGATATTTTTGTAAGCAATGATTACCTTTCCAACGATTTGTTATGGATTAATAACGGGAATGGAACTTTCAGCGATAAATCCGCAGTCTATTTCAAACATACCAGCTTCTCTGCCATGGGCAATGATATAGAAGATATCAATAACGACGGTCTGGCGGATATCGTTGAATTGGATATGAATCCCGGCGACAATTACAGAAAGAAAATGATGCTCAATGCCAATAATTATCAAACCATCAGAAATTTTGACTACTACGGATATCAATATGAATATGGGAGAAACACCTTGCAGCTTAATCAGGGCCCGGGATTAGGCCTGAAAGATTCCATTAAAGAACCTGTATTCAGTGAAATTGGCTTTATGAGCGGTATATCCGAAACGGACTGGAGCTGGACACCCATCGTAGCCGATTTTGATAATGACGGATACAGGGATATTATAATAACCAATGGTTTTCCCAGGGATATAAGCGATCATGATTTCATCTATTTCCGGAACCATGCTCTTTCTGTAGCGAGTAAAAAACAGATGCTCGAGCAAATACCTGAAGCTAAGCTTGCCAATTATGCCTATAAGAATAACAGCGACCTGAGTTTTTCGGATGTATCCGGGGACTGGGGATTTGTTGTGCCTACTTTTTCAAACGGGGCAGCCTATGTGGATTTGGATAACGATGGAGACCTGGATATTGTTATAAACAATATTAATGATAAGGCCATGTTATACAGGAATACGGCCAGGGAAAGCAATCATGAGCCCAGTCATTATCTTCAGATCGCATATTATGGCGATAGTTTAAATAAAGAGGGCTTAGGAGCCTGGACTGAATTGCATTATGACCATGGAAAGCAACAGATATATGAGAATACTCCCTACCGCGGGTATTTGACAAGCGTTCAGCGTTTAGCTCATTTCGGTTTAGGGAAGATAACATCGATCGATACTGTACTGATCAAATGGCCTAACGGAAAGATGCAATTGCTGAGGAACATTCCTGCCGATCAACTGCTGAAGGTGGATATCCGCCAGGCCAATTTAGATTATTCTTTTAGCCGGCCTGCCGTTGATTCAAATACGCTTTTTACAGAAATTACAGATCTGGCAGGCATCGATTATACCCAGGAAGAAAACGATTATATCGATTTTAATATCCAGAAATTACTGCCTCATAAGTTCTCGGAATATGGCCCTGCATTAGCCGCCGGGGATATTGACGGCAATGGTCTGGATGATATCGTTTGTGGCGGCTCGTCACTGCATAGCGCCAGGCTCTTCCTGCAGCAAAAGGATGGCAGGTTTAAGTCGCGGGCACTCTTGACCGAAGAAGAGGCTAAAAAGAAAAATGTTGACGATCTTGGATTGCTATTGTTTGATGCCGATGGAGACGGCGACCTGGACTTATATATCGCTTCCGGCGGCTATGAAGGCGAAAGCAATAGCAGTATCTTTCAGGATCGTTTATATGTCAATGACGGCAAAGGGAATTTCCTCATCGATACCAGCGCCCTTCCTCAAAATTTTACCAGTAAATGTTGCGTTCGTGCTTCCGATTTTGATCATGATGGAGACCTTGACCTGTTCGTTAGCGGAAGAGTTGATCCCGGTCATTATCCCAAACCTGTTTCAAGCTTTATTTACCGGAATGATTCAAAGAACGGACATATTAAGTTTACCGACGTAACCCATACCGTAGCAAAAGATCTTATTCAGATCGGTATGGTTTGCGATGCAATATGGACGGATTTCGATAACGACGGATGGCCAGACCTGGTATTGGCCGGCGAATGGATGCCGCCCACCTTCCTAAAGAACGATAAAGGCTTCTTTAAAAATATTACCGGCCAGACGGGTATCAGCGACCAAACAGGGTGGTGGAACAGCATTGTTGCCGGCGATTTTGATAATGACGGCGATATTGATTATGTGTTCGGAAACCTTGGGCTCAATTCATTTTATAAGGCCAGCAAACAATACCCGGTAAGGGTTTACGCAGGAGATTTTGATAAAAATGGAATTTATGATATGATCCTCTCCTTATACCTGCCCGATAGGGACGGTATAAAAAAGGAATTCCCCGCAGCGGGTAGGGATGATATGCTTAAACAAATCAATTCCCTTCGCATCAGGTTTCCGAAATACAGGGACTATGCAGTTGCAGAAATGAACCATGTGCTTACTGAAGAACAAAGAAAAAATGCGCTAGTTTTACAGGCCGATAATTTCCGCACTTCATTTATCAGAAATGATGGAAACGGAAAGTTCAGCCTGCTCCCGCTTCCCATGCAGGCTCAAATTTCTGCTATTAATGGTATGATAGCGGAAGATTTTGATTCAGACGGTAACCTGGATATTGTAATGACTGGAAATGACTATGGAACAGAAGTATCTGTAGGAAGATATGATGCCTTTAATGGATTATATCTGAAAGGAGATGGAAAAGGAAATTTTGCTCCCCTTTCTATTTTAGAAAGCGGGATATTTATACCCGGCAACGCCAAATCATTAGTAGCCTTGAAAGGTTCAAACGGTAAATGCCTGCTTGCCGCCGGTCAGAACAGAGGGAAATTAAAAATTTTTGAATCAGGCAAAGCAGGTCGCCTGTTAAATTTTGAACCTTTGGATGTTTCAGCACTGATCAGATACCAAAATGGCAGTTTAAGAAAGCAGGAAGTGTACTTGGGTTCCTCTTTTCTTTCCCAATCCGTAAATTTTATCAGCCTGAACAAAACTTTCAGATCTATTGAAATAACTGATGCTAAGCGTAACAAGCATATAATTCCTGTTCAATGAATTTTTGCCGTCCGATTCATTCATACAAATCTGCTTTTTCAATTTACATTATCCTCAGTTTAATAAGCAGCTCTGTTTTTTTTTCTTCATGTGAACAGTATCATAAAAACAAAAAATATTTTCAAGCCCCGGAATCGAGTATAAGAAAAGGCGAGGTTCTTGCCACCAGATACTGCCAGTCATGCCACATGTTGCCCGACCCTTCTTTGCTGGATGCCGACACCTGGGCCAATGGAGTATTGCCGCACATGGGCCCATTGCTGGGAATATTTAAAGATCAAAACAGGCATTATCCCAATAATATCAATGACAGAAACATTGGCAGACAGTTTTATCCCGCTCAACCTTTGTTGAAGCCTGAGGAATGGCAGAATATCATAGATTATTATACTTCGGTTTCTCCCGATTCGCTCCCTGCGCAAAAAAGAGAGATCCCTATCAAAGTGGATAATACTATTTTTAAAGTCGAAACTCCCGGAATAAAATATGACAGTCCTACGACCTGCATGATCAAAGCCGATCCCGCGCTAAACGGGTTCTTCGTTTCTGATATCAATAAACATATTCTTTACAGATTCAATGATAAGCTGCAACCAACCGATTCAATATCTGTCAAGGATGCAGTTGTGGATGTAATTTGGCAATCCCATGATATCCTCGCCTGCGATATAGGCCACATAGTGCCGAATAATGCCGGGATCGGCTTTGTGCAGCGCATTTTATTTGATACGGCCGGGAAATTCTGCAAGGACACCGCAAAACTGTTCGACCGGTTAATACGGCCTGTTCAACTGGTAGCTTCAGATCTTAATTCAGATGGACTTACTGACTATCTGATTTGCGAATTCGGATACCTCAAGGGATCTCTTTTATGGATGGAAAATAAGGGGAATAATAAATTTGCCCGGCATACCTTGCGAAATACTCCTGGAGCAATAAAAGCCTATGTTTCGGATTACAATCATGACGGGTTACCCGATATCTGGGTTTTGTTTGCCCAGGGAGAGGAAGGCATTTTCCTTTATACCAATAAGGGAAACGGCCGTTTCGATGAAAAAGAAGTGCTCCGGTTCCCGCCCTGTTATGGATCTTCCTATTTTGAATTTGCGGATTTCAACAAGGATGGCTATCCCGATATTGTATATACCTGTGGAGACAATGCAGATTTCTCCCTTGTCTTAAAACCTTATCATGGTGTATATATATTTATGAACGATGGCAGAAATGATTTCAAACAAAAATATTTTTTCCCTATTGACGGCTGCTATAAGGCAATAGCCAGGGATTTTGATGGAGATGGCGATCTTGATATTGCTACGATCTCTTTCTTTGCAGATTACGCCAGGCAACCACAGGAAGGATTTGTTTACCTTGAAAATAAGGGTGGATTTAATTTTACTCCATATTCTTTTTCTGAAGCAGTGTCGGGGAGATGGCTTACAATGGATGTTGCAGATGTAAATAAAGACGGGAAAATAGATATTTTGCTGGGCAACT
>CAYYZJ010000566.1:0-1617 GCA_964475615.1 uncultured Flavitalea sp.
AGGAACCTTAAACTGATATTGGATAAAAAACTGAATAAACACGCCGGCTGATGCGTTATATCAGGAATACGAAATGAACAATGACCTGTTAAACATATTATCCCATAGCAGTAAGGATATCGACAACCAGAAGCTGATGGATTATGTCAGCGGCAAATTGTCCGAATCCGAAAAGCATGAAGTGGAGCAGCTCATGGCCGACAGCGAGCTGATGAATGATGCCATAGAGGGCCTGAGCAATATAAAAGACCAGGCCAGGCTTCAGGCTTATGTGGACCAGCTTAACCGGCATCTGCACCGGCATCTGCAAAATAAAAAAGAACGCCGGGAAAGAAAACGGCTGCCCGAAAATCCCTGGATCTATTTTACCATCGCCATCATTTTGCTGATCTGTATTATCGGATTCCTGATCATCCGCCAGGTGTTGCATTAGAAACGATCCTGTTCTCTACTCATTACTGGTATTGAATATACACCGGCTGCGGTTTCAATCTCAGCACTTCTTCGGGAGTAAGCATGCGGCTGTTGGGCTCGCGGAAATCGTTTTTATAAAAAAGCTTGAAGCCGGTGAACTGAACCGGTTCTTTGGCGATGAATTCCCGGTAGGTGGTGAATTTCCTGGCCTGCGCTCCCCATCCGTCCATGTCCATCACGATCTGCACCTCGGGATGCGTTTCTATTTTTTTATAATTGGTGATCATGGCCTGGGTGAACCGGTGCACCACGAGTATCTTGGGAGGAAGATTATAGGTCTTTGCGAGATTGCTCAGGTAGTTCGCTGCATAGTTCACGTCGGAAGCATCCATGGTGCCGATCACGCTGCCTGGTTTTTTTCCCGTCTTCATCGAAAATTCCGGGTCGATGCCCAGATGAACCTGGGGCATCTTGAGATAATTTTCCAGCAAGGGTATTTCTTCCTGCACCGTGCTCATGCCTACCTGTACGTCCAGGAATACAATGGCATTGACCTGTGCAGCCATTTTCAACACCGAATCGATCTGCTTGAAAGGCATGCGCAACCGGTATTTGCCTCCTTTGCCCGGCATTCCCTGGGCGGTTACAGCAATATAATGCAGGGCAGGCTGAACCGGCATGGTGGAATCGGCGGCTTCCCATTTCTTTACTTCGGCCTGCAGCCGCTGCAGCATTTCAGGGGCCGGATATTCTCCCAGCACGCCCATCTGCTTCGAATACAGGTTACCGTAATAAGCTACTATCCTTTTAAAAGGCAGGATGGCTCCCGGATTGGGATATACTGTTTTAACAGGCCATCGCCCCGATGAATCGCCATTGGTGATCTTGACCAAACGCTGGTCATATAATGCCGTATCCAGTATCGCAGGGATATTGTTGATGACGGAATCTTTTTTTGCTTTCGCTGCGGCGGTGAAAGCTGTTTTTTCATTTTCGGAGGAGCCGAATGAGGTTGCTTTATTGCTTAAAACAGTACCAAGATAAAGCAGGCAGATCAGCAAAAGGGCAAGGCTGATGGATAAATTGAACTGGTTCTTCGTAATTATACGAAGCCTGTCTACGGCTTTCTGAAGATTAGACATAGTGTACCCGGATTGGATGCGCAAAATTAGGTGGTTGCGACTAATTCAAAACGAATGCTTG
>CAYYZJ010000567.1:0-4228 GCA_964475615.1 uncultured Flavitalea sp.
CATAGCCTGCTTTCAATAAAACAGGCCTGGCCACATTGAATACTTTTATTCCGTCTTCCATCTCTGCCTGCAATACTCCTCCATGGGCATGGCCATGAAATACGGCAACCACTTTTCTGCGGATCAGCGGCTCGGCCAGGCGTGAGCAACCGAGAAACGGGAAGATCTGTTCCGGTTCGCCGATGACCGTATTCTTTACCGGCGAATAATGCATGAGCGCGATTTTCCTTAGCCCTTCGTGCTGCTGGTCGAGGCGGGCGAGCGCACGGTCGAGGCGAAGGGCTTCATCCACCGCCTCCTGCACAAACGATTTCATGGCTGCCTCGCCGAACATCGAAAGCATGTGATTGTCGAACCCGCCGCCGAATCCCTTCACCCCGGCAAAACCGGTATCGCCGATGACCACCGTTTCGCCATCGAGCAAATGGATGCGGTCGCTGCGGAGGATTTCGCGGATCAGCTTCTGGCGCCCTTTTTCATGGTCGTGATTGCCGAGCACGCTGATCACGGGAATGCTGCATGCTTTCAGCTCCTCACTCAGCACCCTGGCTTCATTTTCATCGCCGGTATTGGTGAGATCGCCGCAGATGAGCAGCACATCGGCCTGCCTGGATACCTGCCTGAAAAATTCGATCCAGGCGCCTTTTTCCGTTTCCTGCACATGAATATCGCCTATTGCAGCAATCCGGATCTTTTTGTTTTCTTCTGCCATGCTTATACTGATTTCATGGTGTATGATTTATAATCCCAGGCCTTGATGTCCACTTCATATTGCGTTTGATCGATCATAGGGCCCAGACAGATCCGTTCGAGAACAGGAGGCAGCTCATACTGCTCGCGGGCGCGGCGCATGAGCTCATCGAAAATGGATTTGGGGATGACGCGATGATAATCGGCCGGATATATGAACTGGAAGATGAGTATCTGCGCCAGCAGCAGGTGCCAGTGTTTGTTCATCCGCGAAAAGAGCCGGTTCCAGTCGAGCTTTTCGCCATAGCGGAGAAAGAGATGATTCACATCGGCCCCGTCGAAGCGCTCCCTGTTCTGCACATAGATCTTGCACCAGATCAGCTCTTCAGGCCCTACGAGCTTCACCGGCATATCGTGAACAGTGCCATACACCGCATGCTCGAACCAGCTATCATCGACCTGGCAGATATTATTGGGACTGTCGAAAATGATATCGATGAAATGATCGCCATGAAATATCTTGGCGAGCCAGCGCGAATCGGTCTGCTCAACGCGATAGCCCAATGTAATAAAATGCCTGAGTATCCGGGGACAGTCATCGGGCCTGCAAAAAATATCGAGGTCTTTGGTATCGCGGTGTATGCCGGTATAATATAAGAATGCAAACCCGCCGCCCACCAGGTAGTCGATACCGGTTTCCTGCAATTGAAGCAGCGACGACCGGTAAAAGGAAGCCGCTTCCATATCCTGCCGGCCGGCTTGCTCGTTAGGTGTTATTTGTTTGAGAATGCCCAAATGAATTTATTTTTTCAGTTTATACAATAGCACGCTGTAGGGAGGCAGCAGGATATGCTGCTCCGGCTGCAGCTCATCGGGCAAAAGCTTGACCGATGCCGCTTCTTCCATCCATTGCCGGTCTTTTGAATCGAGCGCTTTTATCCATCTGCCCGTTCCGGGAGGAAGCATGGCATCAGGCGACCGGTTGCCCAGGTTGAAAAAACACAGTATAGGATGTTCACCGTTCTCATCGCGCCGATCGAGCCGGAAGCTTTTTGTTCCGGTCAATTGCACCTGCAGGTTGTTCTTGTTGAAATTATGTAATGCCGGTTCGCTGCGCCTCAATGCGATCAACTGCTTATTCCAGTTAAGCATGATCCGATGCCTGCCTTCATTGCGCTTATTCCAGTTCAGCTTGCAATCGGTAAAGGTTTGCTCCGATTGCGGATCGGGAAAATCGCCTTCCAGTATGAAATCCCTGAATTCGTTTTTTCTTCCTTCCCGTACTTTTTTGATGAGCTCCGGGTCAGAATAATGCCCAAAGAAATAGAAGGGGGCTTCTTCGGCATATTCTTCTCCCATAAAAAGGAGGGGAATATAGGGAGACAGCAGCAGCGCGGCAGCGGCTATCTTCAACTGCTCGAAACTAACGAGCAGGGATAAACGCTCCCCGAACACGCGGTTGCCGACCTGGTCGTGGTTCTGGTTAAAGACAACAAACACATCGCCGGGAACGCCTGCAGAGGAAGCGCCATGCCTGCGTTTCCGGAATTTCACATAATCGCCGCTGTGCACGAAACCTTCCTTATCCGCCTTGGCCAGTTGATCCATCCGCTCGAAATCCTCATATCGCTTTTTCCCTTTTTCATCGAGCTGGGTATACAATGCGTGATGAAAATCATCGAGCCATTGAGCATGAAATCCATAGCCGCCGATGGCAATGGCTTTTGTAGTAGCCGGACTATTCCTGTCGTCTTCTGCAATAAGGTAGAGCGGGCGCCCCAGCTTTTGCCTGAGATGCCTGAGCTTTTCCTGCACGAGATGCCAGAAATGCACGGCGCCCATATCGAATATGGAATGGATGGCGTCCACGCGCAGTCCGTCGATATGGTATTGCTCGAACCAGTAGATGATATTATCTGAAAAAAAATCGCGCACCGGATCGCAGTAACGGCCGTCGTAATTGATGGCATCGCCCCAGATCACATGATAATGACTGGTGAAATAATGTTCGCTGAACTGCCTGAAATAATTTCCTTCAGGGCCGAGATGATTGTACACCACATCAAGAAAAACCGCTATTCCCAGCGCATGGGCGGCATCCACCAGCTTTTTCAATCCATCGGGGCCTCCGTAGGAATGCTGCACGGCATAAGGAAAAACGCCGTCGTAACCCCAGTTGCGGTTGCCGGGACATTGCGCCACCGGCATGATCTCGATGGCGTTGATGCCTATATCGGCCAGGGCTTTCAGCCGCGGGATCATGGATTCAAAACGGCCTTCTTCCGTAAAGCAGCCTACATGCAGCTCATACATGATCAGCTCATTGAAGGGAACGGTTCTCCAGTTCGTATGTTCAAAGACGTAAGATCGATGGTCGACCACCTGGGAAGGGCCATGAACGCCTTGGGGCTGGTAATGCGATGCGGGATCCGGATAATCTTTCTCTCCATCCGGCATATAGAAATAGTGCGTTCCCGGTTCTATGCCATCCAGTTCCAGGGAAAAATAACCGTTCTCACTGCAATGCATCTCCAGTTTCCGTTCCTTTGCTCCGAGCAAATGCAGCAGCATGGTCTTTTTTTCAGGCGCCCAGACCGTAAACCGGCAATGCCCATCACCGTTATACCATGTTCCCGCTTTCATTATTTACTATTTAATATTACATCTTCAATCTTACAATTATTCCTTCGTCGCCGCCGAGGTTTATCGTATCGCTGATCGTTACTCCTTCTGCTTCGGGATAGGCTGCGATTTCCACTATGCCGTTCACGCTGTTGTTCGCGGATTTATAGTAGCAGGGACGGTGGCTGAAATTCAGCGCTATCAAAAATCCGTCGAAGCCTTCTGCATGCCGCTTGAAAATGATCATCTGGTTATCGGAATGAATTCTCGTATAGCCGCCCCGGAGCAAGGAAGGCTCGCGGCTCCGTAAATCGATCAGGCATTTGTACAGGGATAGCATGGAATAAGGATCTTCTTTCTGCACCTGCACATTCTCCCTCGAAAAAATTTTATCGATGCGCAGCCAGGGCTTTCCTTCCGTGAATCCGGCATGCTCGCTGTTGTCCCACTGCATGGGGCATCGCTCGGGATCGCGGCTAAGGTTTTTATCGGGCATGTTCAGTCCCTGCGGATCCCTGATCTCGTCGAACGGTATGGGCACATCGCGCATGCCGATCTCATCTCCATAATAAATGGTCGGCGTGCCGCGCAGCGTAAGCAGCAGCATGGCGGCAATACGCGCCTGCTGAAGCCCGACCCTGCTGGATATCCTCGGCTGGTCGTGATTGCCCAGCACCCAGTTGGGCCAGGCCTCTTTCGGCAACGCCCCTTCATATTCGTCGATGATGGAAGCGATCTGTTGCGTGTTCCAGGGAATGGAGATCAGCAAAAAATTGAAAGGAAGATGCGCGCCCATATTGTTCTTGCCGTAATAGGTTACCAGCTTGTTGATGGGAAGATATATTTCGCCGATCATCATGCGCTGCGGATATTCATCCAGCACCGCGCGCATTTCTTGAACAATATCATGCACCTC
>CAYYZJ010000568.1:0-2153 GCA_964475615.1 uncultured Flavitalea sp.
CGACGCCGAAGAATACATCAAATACATCAATTACCTGAAGGAACAACACGTGCTCGCCGATGATCTGGAACAACTCGAGCTGGAAGAGCTGCAAGGCATAAATGGACTGCAGGCGCTGCGGGTTAGTGTAAATCTTGATTGATGCACAAAATTGAGTGTTGAGCGTTTAACGTTGAGTGTTGAATATTGAGTGTTGAGTGTTGAATATTTTAAAACACTCAACATTCAACACTCAACACTCAATGTTCAAGTATAAATAGAGAACTTTAAATCTCAAAATACGCCACGCTTCCTCCTACCCATTCCTTATCCTTATTATACCTCACTCCGATCATTTTCCCTTTGCTGATGCGGGCAAGGTTGATGGCTGCTTTTGGTCTCGCCTCTCCGTCTTTCCAGATATACATGATCCTGATCTCCGCTTTTGCGGGAATATCCGGCGTTTCGATCACATCGGCATACTGCACTTTCCGTTGCAGGATCCAGTTCTCGGGGTCTTTTACCTGGTCGATGTCGGAATGGGTTACGTCGATCACCACGCCTTGTCCGGCGAAAGAGAACAAAGGCTTGAGCACATAATCGTTTAGGTTGCCTGGCAACTGTTTTATTTCGTTCAGGAAAAATGTTTCCGGAACATAAGGGTGATGGATGAAGGGCAGGGTATACTTGCTGATCCGGTAAAACCAGTTGGGATGCGGTATCCATTCCACGTCGAGCTCCTGGCGGATATCGACGAATTTCCCCAGCGAATCCTTCTGCGTCCACAGATCATCGAATATAACGCGGTTGTATATGCGCGAAACAGGGGTCTTCTTTCCTGTTCCGGAATTGGCATAGTAAAGCTTTCTTCCTTCCTGTATCAGGTCGGTTATGCACACCGGTTCTATGCCGGTATAATCCTGCGTGCAGTAAAAATCGATGCGCGTTTTTTGCTCGTGCGGTTTTATTTCAAGCAGTATCGTTTCTTCCGGAGGGGCATTGCCCAGGATCAGCTTTTTCAGGTCTTCCAGGTAGGTTTTCCGGTTGTATCCGTTTAAATACTGGCTGTAATTGTCGGGGATACTGAAATAATTGCGCAGCAGGTCGGGATAGTAGACCTGAAATCCGAACAGGGTAGGGAAGCCCTGCATTTCGATGAGCTGTGGCTCCAGCCCGCCCGATTCATTGCGGCATACCCCGAAGTCGAAGGCAATAAAATGCGAATGATCGTTCTCGTGAGGAACATAGTCCGATGCCGGTATGGCGCGCGCAGTGAGCGTTTTGAAACCGGGATCGGTGATCAGGTCAACGATGGTTTCGCAGGCGTCGATCATTTTCTTCCCGAACTCCTTAGGCACAAACACCGGCGTTTCCGCAACCCTGAATTCAATGGCTCCCGGATGAAGATGGTTCAACGCCTTTAAAAAAGCCTGATACTGTTCATTGGTAAAACCGGCATTGAATGCCTTGCGTAAAGCGGGAACCATAAAAACTGGTTTGGCGATTGAAGATACGAATTTAAAGTACTTCGTATTTTGCGCTTGCCTGCTTTGTTGCCATGCTCAAAAAATTGGGAAGTATATGCGAATACGTCCATAGGATCTTATCCGGATCGTTAAGCTGCTCTATCATGCTGCGCCATTTGGCTTCTCCATGCTCGGCGATGACTGTTTTCTTTTTGTCTTCCCGCTGCAGGTACATGCTCATGCCGGTAGCGTCGGCCTCGGGATGGAACTGGGTTCCGATCATATATTCATTAAAGCGAACGGCCATGATGGCCCTTTCGAGCGGAACATGCGGCCGCTCTTTTTCAATGGCCAAAACGCGGGCGCCTATCCGGTGCAGGCGGCCTTCATCGGGCTCTATGACCTGGTAATCGCGGCTGTCCACAGCATAGAAGGGATCGGGCAATCCGGAAAAAACGGGTTCTTTTTTTCCCGCCGGCAGCTCATGCACCGGGAATACGCCGAAAGCAGTGGATCTTCTTTTGGTCACTTTCGCAATGTTGAAATAGCGGCATGCCAACTGAAAGGAATGGCAGATGAAGAAAACATATTTTTTGCGGAAACGGGCAGGACCGGCATTATAGTCCTCAACCTCACGGATCCATTGAAAATAGTTATTCTCCCATTCAGTATATTCACTTTCGAGCGGACTTCCGGGCCCGCCGCTGG
>CAYYZJ010000569.1:0-2625 GCA_964475615.1 uncultured Flavitalea sp.
TTATGACCTGAAGACCGGCCTCTTCAAAAATATTCCCGACAACAGCTACTGCTATTTCGTGCATGGCTATTATGCGGGCCGGGGCGAACATAGCATTGCATATACCGATTATGTGCTGCCTTACAGCTCCGGATTGCACAGGGATAATTTTTATGGAGTGCAGTTCCATCCCGAAAAAAGCGCAGGCGTTGGGGAGCAGATACTGAAAAATTTCTTATCAATAAAATCATAGATCAGCCATGGAGATCATTCCGGCCATAGACATCATAGAAGGCAAATGCGTGCGCCTGGTGCAGGGTGATTATGCGAAAAAAAAGATCTACAATGAAAACCCGCTGGAAGTGGCCAGACAATTTGAAGACGCCGGGCTGCAGCGCCTTCATCTCGTAGACCTCGACGGGGCAAGAGCCGGTGCAGTCAGGAACTGGAAAATACTGGAACAGATAGCCGGCAAAACAAAACTGCTCATCGATTTCGGCGGAGGCATTAAAACGGAAAAAGACCTGGACATCGTTTTCAATTCCGGAGCTGTACTGGCCACCATCGGCAGCCTGGCCGTGAAGAACGAGGCGCTGTTCAGCAAATGGTTACAGCAGTATGGCGCTGACAGATTTTTACTGGGAGCCGATGTGAAGGATGAAAAGATCGCCATCAGCGGATGGATGGAAACGACGGATATCGGGATATACGATTTCATTCAAAAATATGTCGAAAAAAAAGTGCAGCAGGTATTCTGTACCGACGTGAGCAGGGACGGATTGCTGCAAGGGCCTTCCGAACAATTATATAAAAATATTGTGGAGAAATTCCCTGAACTGCATTTCATCGCCAGCGGCGGAATCAGTTCGATCGATGATGTGTACCGTTTGAAAGAGATCGGATGCAAGGGAGCCATCATCGGCAAAGCTATTTATGAAGGAAGGATCAGCCTTGCGGCGCTTTCCGGAATATCAACCATCAAACAATAAATTGTGCTGACCAAAAGGATCATACCCTGTCTGGATATCAAGGACGGCCGAACCGTCAAGGGAACTAATTTCATCAATCTCCGCGATGCCGGCGACCCGGTGGAGCTGGGAGCGCTCTATGCCCGCGAAGGCGCCGATGAGCTGGTATTCCTCGACATCACCGCTACCAACGAAAAAAGAAAGACCCTGAGCGAGCTGGTGAACCGCATCGCCCATCATATCAATATTCCATTTACCGTTGGCGGAGGAATTTCATCTGTAGAAGATGTGCGCGTGCTGTTGCAGAACGGAGCGGATAAGATTTCCGTCAACACCGCTGCATTCAAAAACCCCTCCCTGATCAGCGAGCTGGCCAAAGAATTCGGAAGCCAATGCGTAGTGCTGGCCATCGATGCCAAACAGGAGGCCGACGGCCAGTGGTATGTATACCTGAACGGCGGAAGAGTGAAAACAGAAAAAAAATGTTTCGACTGGGCCAGGGAGGGAACGGCGCTGGGAGCAGGAGAGATCCTGCTTACCTCCATGGATCACGACGGAACAAAAAAAGGATTTGCCAATGATATCACCCGCCTGCTGGCCGAACAGCTTCCCGTGCCGGTGATCGCTTCCGGCGGAGGCGGCGCCATGGAGCATTTTGTAGACGTGTTTGAAAAAGGCAAAGCCGATGCAGCCCTGGCGGCCAGCGTATTTCATTTCAAGGAAATATCAATTCCGGAATTAAAAGGATATTTGCAAAAAAATCAGATCAGGGTGCGGATATGAATATCGATTTTAATAAATATCAGGATAGACTGGTTCCTGCCATCATCCAGGATCATATCACCCAAAAAGTGCTGATGCTGGGTTTTATGAATGCAGAAGCGCTCGACAAGACCATGCAGGAAGGTAAAGTGACTTTTTACAGCCGGTCGAAAAAACGCCTGTGGACGAAAGGAGAGGAGAGCGGAAATTTTTTATTGCTCAAACAGATCGCTTCCGATTGCGACAACGATACCCTGCTCATCAAGGCAGAGCCATTGGGACCCGTTTGTCATACCGGCGCCGATACCTGCTGGGATGAAAAAAATAAAAAAGAAGATTTTCTGAGCTACCTGGAGGAGATCATCGCCCTGCGTAAAAAAAGCAATGACGAGCGGTCGTATGTGCGACAGTTGTTCAGCAAAGGGATCAATAAAATTGCGCAAAAAGTAGGAGAAGAAGCCGTGGAACTGGTGATCGAGGCAAAGGACAACGATGAAAAATTATTTTTGAACGAAGCGGCCGACCTGCTTTTCCATTATTTGATCCTGCTTAATGCAAAGGGATATAATTTACAGGACATCATCAGCGTTCTTCAGGAGCGTCATTCAAATCAGTAATTATGAAAAAGATTCTTTTAGGCATCGTGATGTTGCCGCTGGCCATGAAAGCCCAGCCGGCTGCGGCAGGCTTCATCATTACCGGAAACCTGAAGGGGTTGCTGGAAAAATCAAAAGTTTTTTTGACGGATGCCAATAACCCTTCGGATACGGTTGCCCGCAGCACAGTAAAAGCAGGCGTGTTTGTGCTGAAAGGTGTTGTCAAAGAACCTAACCTCTACGAGCTGGGCCTGGGAAAAAAGAAAACCATGCTGTTCATCGGCAATGACAATATAAAGATCCAGGGCTCTGCCGATGAT
>CAYYZJ010000570.1:0-3291 GCA_964475615.1 uncultured Flavitalea sp.
CAGTCGTCAGTCGTGAATCGTCAGTCGTCAGTCGTGAATCGTCAGTCGTCAGTCGTGAGTAATGTAATTGCGATTCACGCCTCACGACTGACGATTCACGATTCACGATTCACGATTCACGCCCATTTACACCCGCCCAACGGCCTTGGCTGACCGTCAGACGGGTACAAAAAGTGCCCGGGTAATCCCGTTCACAATATGGGTTAGTTCGTTTTTTCAAGGATCTCCTTAATGGGTTGTACCATGGTATCGATATCTCCTGCACCGGCCGTAATGAGCAATTCTATAGCATCATGGTAAAGAACCATATCATTGAGTATTTCCAGTAACTCTGCCTTGTCCACAACAGTTGCTTTTCCTTCCGTCATTTTATTAGCGATCAGCCGGCTTGTGATCCCTTCTATGGGCAGCTCTCTTGCCGGATAAACAGGCAGCAAAAAAACTTCATCCGCCAGATCCAGGCTTTCTGCAAACCCCTCGGCAAAATCCCTGGTGCGCGTGTAGAGATGAGGCTGAAAGATCACGGCGCATTTCATTCCTGCAAACAATCCTTTGGCACCGCTGATCAATGCCCTCAGCTCTTCGGGATGATGCGCATAGTCGTCGATAAAGACCAGGCGCGGCTTCCGGATAATGTATTCAAATCTTCTTTTAACCCCGCTGAATGCTTCTACCGCTTTTTTTATTTTTTCATCTTCTATCCCCAGCCGGTGGGCTACCGAAACAGCAGCCACTGCATTTTCTATATTATGCAATCCGCCCATATTCAGCACCACATCACCGAGCTGCCAGGTTTTTGAGAAGCAATCGAAGCGATAAGCGCCATTGTCCACCCTGATATTCTTCGCATATACGTCTGCGTTGGCTTCATACAGATGGTAAGTAAGGTGATTATCCGCTTTCAATGCATCGCTTCGTTTCAATCCCCATTTACTCAGCAGGAAGCCGCCTGATTTCAGCTTTTGCGAAAACTCGATGAAAGCCTGCTCAACGGCTTCGCCGGTTCCATAGATGTCGAGATGATCGGCATCCATGGCGGTGATCACGGCGATATCGGGACTGAGCTTTAAGAAACTTCTGTCGTATTCATCTGCCTCCACCACGCATACATTCCGTTCATTGCTCCAGAAATTACTGCCATAGTTAACCGAAATGCCGCCGAGAAAGGCATTGCAGCCATAGCCGCTATGGCGCAGGATATGCGCGATCATGGTGGTGACCGTTGTCTTGCCATGCGTTCCCGCCACACAGATATTGAAAGAACTGGCGGTGATGGCGCCCAGCAGGTCGCTTCTTTTGATCACCGCATAATGGTGCTCCCGGTAATAGACCAATTCTTTATGGTTCGAGGGCACCGCCGGCGTATACACGATCAGCTCTGCATTTTTCGGCGCCAGCTCCAGGTTCTCTTCATAGTGCACCGGTATTCCTTCTTTCACCAGCTCTTTTGTCAATGCCGTTTCTGTTCTGTCATAGCCGCTCACCTGCTTTCCATGAAATTGGCAATACCTGGCCAGTGAGCTCATTCCAATGCCGCCGATGCCGATGAAATATATTGTTGTTATGTTTTTAATATCGATCATCTTTGAATCGTGAATCGTCAGGCGGCAATCGTGAGGCGTGAGGCGTCAGTCGGCAATCGTGAGGCGTGAACTGTACTCACATCTCACGAATCACGATTCACGTCTCACGACAATGATTTCAAAATTTCCCCTGCAATGGTCTCGTCTGCATTGGTTATGGCGAGCCTGCCGATATTGGCGCTCAGCTCGCGTTGCTGCGCTTCATCCGCGGCCAATGCAATTACCGTGGATACGAGTTTTTCCTTCGCTTCATTGTCCCTCACCAGCAGGGCAGCGTGCTTGTTCACCAGGTTCATGGCATTGGCGGTCTGGTGGTCTTCGGCCGCATAGGGATAAGGCACCAGTATGGCCGGCTTGCCTACCACGCACAACTCATACACCGTGCTTCCCGAACGGCTGATGATGATATCGGCCGCTGCATAGGCCATGTCCATCTGCGTGATGAAATCATTTACCCATACTGTTTTATACTCCACTGCTTTTTCAGCCGCCTTGGCCACATACAATTTCCCGGTTTGCCAGATCAGTTGAAGGTCATTCCTCACCAAAGCAGTGATGCCTGCATCGAGAGCCTCGTTGATGCTTTTGGCGCCCAGGCTGCCGCCGATGGCCAGTATGGTTTTTTTTGAAGGATCCAGCCCGAAGAACTGTATGCCTTCTTCCCTGCTCACTTTATTGTTGACAATATTGCTGCGAACCGGGTTGCCGGCGAGCAGGATCTTGTCTGCCGGAAAAAATTTCTCCATGCCGTCGCTGGCCACAAAAATTTTCGTTGCTCCTTTTGCCAGCAGGATATTCGATTTGCCGGCAAAGGAATTCGATTCATGAATGAATGTCGGAATGCCCCTGGCCTGCGCATACCGCAATACCGGGAAGGTGGAATAACCGCCTACGCCGATTGCGGCATCCGGCCTGAACGATTGCATGATTGTTCTTACCTGAAAAAAACTTTTGATCAGCTTAAAAGGCAATGCAGCGTTTTTTATCAAAGAGCTCCTGTTGAATCCGGCGATATCGATGCCCCGGATCGGATAGCCTGCCTGCGGCACTTTTTCCATTTCCATTTTTCCCTTGGCGCCAACAAATAAAATGTCGATGCCCGGCTCCTTTTTTTTCAGCGCATTGGCAATAGCCAGCGCCGGAAAAATATGACCTCCCGTTCCTCCTCCTGCTATGATGATTCGTTTGCTCAATTTGGTTGCGTTTAACATTCAACACCCAACATTTAACACCCAACATTAACACTCAACAATTCAACATTTAATATTTAAACATTCAACACTCAACACTCAATATTCAATGTTCAAGTACTTGAGTGTTGAGTGTTGATTATTGAGTGTTGAGTGTTTTCCCTTCCTTCCTTTCCCTCCCTTCCAGCTTCTCCACATTCCTCGCCACACTCAATATGATACCTATGGCCAGACAAGTAAACAAAAACGAGCTCCCGCCCATGCTTACCAACGGCAGCGTTACCCCGGTTACAGGAAACAGGTTCACATTCACGGCCATATTCGCGATGGCTTGTATCACCAGTGTAAAGCTCAGTCCCAAAGCCAGGAAAGCGCCGAAGGCAAAAGGGCATTTCCTGAAAATGCGAATGCACCTGAACAGGAAAATGAGATATATAAAAACAATGAATGCTCCGCCGATCAATCCGTATTCCTCTATAATGATCGCATAAATGAAATCTGAATAAGGATGCGGCAGA
>CAYYZJ010000571.1:0-3384 GCA_964475615.1 uncultured Flavitalea sp.
AGAGCGTTCGCTTCATGACTATGCCGATATTCTTTTTATTGGCATGGAAAGCGTCATAGCTCAGTTGATATTGCACCCATAAGCCGATGAGCATGGCAACAGCCATGCCTACTGCCAGCCCGAAGATGTTGATAAATGAATATCCCTTGTTTTTCCAAAGATTGCGGACGGCGGTTTTGAAATAGTTTTTAAGCATAAACAGTTTTTATTCGGTTCTCAAACTTTTTACGGGGTTGGCCATTGCAGCTTTAATAGTGTTAAAACTGATTGTGATCAATGCCACAGTAATGACTAATGCGCCTGATAAAGCAAACATCCACCAACCGATGTGAATGCGGTAAGCAAAATCCTGCAACCATTTGTCTACAAAATAATAACCAACCGGTATAGCTACTACAAATGCTATTGTAATAAGGATAATAAATTCTCTTGAAACAAGCAGCACGATCTTCGATACGGCCGCACCAAGTACTTTTCGTATGCCGATTTCCTTTGTCCTTTGCTCAATGGAAAGTATAACGAGGCCAAGTAAACCAATACATGAAATAAATATAAAGAGCACCGATGCAATGTTTATGATCTGTTTCCACTTTATTTCTGTTTTGTATTTTTGTGCGTTGATGTCATTCATGAATTGATATGTATATGGGAAATATGGAACGAGTTTTTTGAATGTGCTTTGTAATAATGTAAGTGTTTGGGGGATATTTTTCGGGTCGATCTTTATCCATATCTGGCCGTAATTAAAGTTGGTATCCATTGAAAGCACTTCAGGCATGATCTTTTCTTTCAGCGATACAAAATGATAATCTTTTATCACGCCGATAACAACAGCGGGCCTCCTGGAAGCATTCGTGAAATGAATGGTCTTACCTGCTATATGATCAATATCCCATCCCGCTTCTTTTGCAAAAGTTTCGTTGACAATAACGGAATGCATGAGGTCAGACGGATAACCTGGAGAAAAATTTCTTCCCGCTATCAATGGTATCTTGAATGCAGGTAAAAAATTTTCATCGACGCGTGCGTGTTCAATGGTAATTTGTTTTTCATTTGCTTTTACTCCCGATATGCTTCGACCGGCGTTTTTTGCGGTTACCAAAATGATATCGCGCCGGTTAGCCAATTCATTTTTGAATAAAGCAGGAAGCTTGTCGCTTGTTTTATTTATCGGGATATTGATGGCTACCAGGTTTTCGGGGTTATAACCGAGATCTGTATGCGAAAGGAAATTCAATTGGGCATTGATGGCGACCGAACCGATAATTAAAAAAACTGCCAGCGCAAATTGCAATACAATCAGGCCTTTCGTGAAATAATTCCTGCCCATTAATTTCTGTTTACTGTACAAAACTTTTACCGGTTGAAGAGCCGATAATAACAGAGCAGGATAGAAACCGGAAAAAAATGATGTGACCAGCAATAACAAAAAATACCCGGCATATAAATACCCGTCCGATAAATAAGATAAACTTAATTTTTTATTTGCCAACTTATCGAAGAGCGGAAGGACGGCAATGGTCAGTGTAATAGCGATTACAAAGGCAATCAATGAAGTCACGAATGATTCTGTAAGAAATTGTTTAATCAACTGTTTGTGTGTTCCGCCTACTACTTTTCTTATCCCAATTTCTTTGCTTCGTTTTAAAGACTGCGCGGTTGCCAGGTTGATGAAATTGATGCAGGCAATAATCAAAATAAAAACAGCTATGCATGATAATATGTAAGAATAAGCAGGTTTGCTGCCATCCTGCATTCCGTTGTCCGGCCCCGCCTGGGTGCTGAGATGGATATCGGTGAGTGGTTGTAACAAAAGGGCGATTTTCACCGTCATGCTACGTTCCTGCTTTATCTTTTCCAATTCGCTCTTTATGTTCTTATCGAAGATGCTTTGCATTTTACTTTCCACAAATGCCCTGTTTGCGTGTGGCGATAGCAATACAAATGTATTCATGCTTCCGCCGAACCATCCTTTATTGCTATTATATCCTTCAAAATATTCAAAAGGCAAATACATGTCGGCTTTCAACGTGGAATTTTGCGGCGCGTTCTCTGCTACGGCAGTAATGATAAAGTTTTCAAAAGCAGTATCGTATTTCAACTGTATTGTTCTGCCAATGACATTCACACTGCCGAAATATTTTTTAGCGAGGTCCTGAGAAACCACTACTGAACGAAAACCTTTTAATGCTGTTGCTGGGTTTCCTTCGATCAACGGGAAGGTAAATACGGAAAAGAAATTATCATCGACGCACAAAGGGTTTTCAGCAAATACCGTATTGTCTTTTTTTACGGTTACATCAATGCCATTGATCCGGACAAACTGCTTTACTTCCGGTATTTCCTTGGCAAAAGTTTGTCCCACTATGGCATTGGTGATGCCGATATATTGCGATTTATCATCCCCGAATTTAAAATTTTGAATGATGCGATACAGTTGAGCTTTGTTGACATGAAACCGGTCATAACTGATTTCATCTTTGGTATAGATAAAGATGAGCATACATACCATCAGGCCAATGCCGAGGCCGGTAATATTGATAACGGAATACACTTTATTCCGCAGGAGATTTCTGAAAGCGGTTTTAAAATGGCTCCTAAGCATTTAATATTTAAGATTTAATATTTAATATTTAATATTTTCCCGGTTTCCCTACTCACTTCTCAACGACTTCGCCGGATTGGCTATTGCAGCCTTGATGGCCTGGAAGCTGACAGTAACCAGTGCAATAAACAGCACCATCATTCCTGCAGCAGCAAATATCCACCAGCTCAGGCTGATGCGATAGGCATAATTCTGCAGCCATTTATTGCCGGCTATCCAGGCCAGCGGCATGGCGATCAGCATGGCAATGATCACCAGTTTTAAAAAGTCTTTGGAGAGAATGGTCACTACACTCCTGACCGAAGCGCCAAGCACTTTGCGGATGCCGACTTCCTTGGTTCTTTTTTCGGCCGACAGTACCGACAATCCGAACAGGCCGATGCAGGAGATCAGGATGGTGAGTACGGCCCCGAACAGCATGATCTGTTTCCATTTGGCCTCTGCTTCATAGTTTTTCAGATTCTGCAGGTCTTTGAACTCATAGCTGTAAGGGCTGATGGGAAATATTTTCTTGAATGTTTTTTCAATATGACGGAGTGCCGCCGTTGCCGAATTAGGCCTGATCTTGATATAGACCATTCCATACTCGTTGGATGCTTTCATGGTGAACACCTGCGGACCGATCTCCTGGCCCAGCGACTGGTAATGATGATCTTTTACCACCCCGATGATCTGGTATTTTTTATTGCTGTCGTACCAGAAATTAAGCTCCTGGCCGACAGGATTTTTCCAGCCTGCTTTTTTTACGAATGCTTCGTTCACCAGAACGGAGCGGCTGG
>CAYYZJ010000572.1:0-1953 GCA_964475615.1 uncultured Flavitalea sp.
TTGCCTTTAATGCCGAGCAGATTGCTCAGCCACCGGTATCCTTCCGGAATAGTTCCGGCCGCTACCTGCATGGTGCCGCTGAGCATGACGCCGGGAGCAAAAAGCGGGAACTGTTTTTGATTTTCTTTGCTCAGCAAAAAAGACCTGCGGAATTCCCATCCGGCTTCCCAGTTGCTGCCCTGCTTTATTTTTACGGCCGCCCACTGAAAATGGATCACCGACTGGGTAAAGAGATACCAGGGCGATGATTCAGGCCCCTGGCCGATCAGCTCCAGCCGCTTTTCGGGGTTCTGCTTTCTGTTGCGGTATTCAGCAGGATCTTCATTGAAGAAAAGAATGAAGAAATCGATATAGTTTTCGAGGAACTGAGGAATGAGATTGTCGGGATGAATCTTCTTCTCTGCATCCAGCATTTGCTGGCCTGCATTCAATCTCAATTTGATGATTGCTGCATAAGCCTTGCGGCAGTTGTCATTAAAATCAAAATATTTTTGCCCGTAACCCAGGAAAGGAAAAAGGAATGCCAATATGAGGATGATCCTCATTTCACCTCCACTGAATCATTCAGATCATTATCCACCAGGATGCGGCCGCAGTTTTCGCAAACAATGATCTTTTTACGCTGGCGGATCTCGCTCTGGCGTTGAGGCGGAATGGCATTGAAGCAGCCCCCGCAGGCATCGCGCACAATAGGCACAACGGCCAGTCCGTTGCGGTAATTCTTGCGTATGCGGTCATAAGAATGCAACAAACGCGGTTCCACTTTTTCGCGGGCATCGGCAGAGAGCTTGCTGAAATGCTTTTCTTCTTTTTCGGTTGCTGCAATGATCTTTTCGAGCTCGTCTTTTTTATTCTTCAGCACGGATTCTTTGGTGCTGATGGCTTTTTTGGCCTTTTCGAGCGCAACCACTTTTTCGGCGATCTCTTCATTGGCATCCTTGATATGCTTTTCGGCCAGCTTCACTTCGAGCTGCTGCATCTCGATCTCTTTATTGATGGCCTCGAACTCGCGGCTGTTCTTTACATTCTGGCTTTGCTTTTCATATTTTTTGATCAGGGCATCGGATTCTTTCATCAGCTCTTTTTTCTGGTTGATGAATTCCTGAATGCCGTTGATCTCTTCTTCAATGCGGGTTTGACGCGCATGCAGTCCCTGCACCTCGTCCTCGAGGTCGCTCACTTCCATGGGAAGCTCGCCTTTAAGAACCTGATACTCGTCTAATTTGGATTCGATTTTTTGGAGGGTGATCAGTGAGATCAGTTTTTCCTCAACGGAAAATTCTTTAACGTTGTTGGACATAATTTAAAAATAATAATGAACCGGATTGGTTTGGGTTTCCGGTTTCAGGACGGCAAAGGTAGGGAATTTTCCCCGCAAAATATCATGAAACAGGTCGATCGTGAATTGTTCGCTTTCAAAATGTCCGATATCGGCGATCACCAGCCTGCCCTCGGCATCGAAAAATTCATGGTATTTGAGATCGGCGGTGACCAGGAAATCTGCTCCTGCAGCTAATGCCCTGGAAATGAGAAAGCTGCCCGCTCCCCCGCAAACCGCCACCGTTTTAACGGGCCGGCCTCGCAATGGGCTGTGCCTGATGACGGGGGTTTGGAATGCCGCTTTGATCTGTCCCAGAAAAAACGCTTCCTCAACCGGCTCAGGCAGCTCGCCGATCAGCCCCGATCCTACCCGCGCATTGGCATTGGCCAGTTCAACCACATCGTAAGCCACCTCTTCATAAGGATGCGCAGCGATCATGTTTTTCACGATCGTTTGCTGCATCCAGGCAGGAAAAATGACTTCTATCTTCAATTCATTTTCAGTATGTCTTTCTCCCGGCTGGCCGACAAAAGGATTGGCGCCTTCACCGCCTTTGAAGGTGCCGGTGCCCGCACTGCTGAAGCTGGTTTCGCTATAGTTGCCGATATGCCCGCCTCCTGCATTAAAGATTG
>CAYYZJ010000573.1:0-3171 GCA_964475615.1 uncultured Flavitalea sp.
CTCCTGGGCATGCTCCACGCAATTTTCGCAGATATGACCTTCCTGACCGGCGATCAATATCTTCACCTCATCGCGGCTACGGTTGCAAAAAGAACAATGCAAAGTATTTTTAGCCATCGCTTCAGTCCTTTTTAGTTTACACAAAGGTATTCAATCTATATGCCAAATCCTAATGAAAAATCTTCAAACGGGGCAATACAGGAGCGGTCTATTTTCTGGAAAGATGTTTATAACTTATCCGTGATCTGGTCCACAATGCCGTATTCAACCGATTCCTTGGCATCCATCCAGTAATCGCGATCGAAATCCTTCATGATCTGGTCGACTTTTTTTCCACAGTTCTCTGCCAGTATCCTGGCGCCGATCTCTTTCACGCGCTTGGTTTGCTTGGCCTGTATTTCCAGGTCAGTGCTTACTCCCTGAATATATCCTCCGATGCTGGGCTGATGGATCATCACTTCGGCATGCGGATAAATAAAGCGTCTTCCTTTTGTGCCGCCGCTCAACAGGATGGATCCCATGGAAGCAGCCAGTCCGATACAGATGGTGCTTACCGGGCTTTTCAGCATGCGCATGGTATCATAGATGGCCATGCCGCTGGTAACCACTCCGCCCGGACTGTTGATAAGGAATTTGATTTCCTCTCCGGGCTTATCTGCATCGAGTATCAGAAATTTGTTGACAATATCTTTGGCCGAACGGTCGTCAACAGGCCCCCAAAGTTGTACGGTTCTGTTTTGCAGGAAATATTTGTCGAGTTTCTTTGCCAGTATGCCCCATTCGGGTACTCTTTCGTCTTCTTTCGGTTCTTGTTCCGGCTCGGGCTCATCGTCCATGCGAAACGGCTTGAACAGGTATTTTGAGTAGTTCATCATTTGCGTTTTATGCTTGTGTTAATTTTCTTTCTTTTCTTTTTTGGGATTGATGATGAGCACTTCATCAACCAATCCGTATTCCTTGGCTTCGGTAGCGGTGAGCCAGTAATCGCGATCGCAGTCTTTTTCAACCTGCTTTACCGATTTGCCGGTATGCACGGAATATATTTCGTAAAGTTCTTTTTTCAGCTTCTTGATCTCGTTCACGGTTATTTCAATATCGCTGGCCTGTCCGCCGATGGCGCCGCTGGGCTGGTGCATCATGACGCGGCTGTGTTTGAGCGCCGTTCTTTTTCCTTTGGTTCCTGCACACATCAGTGTAGCGGCCATGGAGGCGGCTATGCCGATGCAGATGGTGGAAACATCGGGAGTAACGTATTGCATGGTGTCGTAAACGCCCAGTCCCGAATAAACGCTTCCGCCGGGACTGTTGATATACATCTGGATATCGCGATGGCGGTCGGTGCTGTCGAGGAACAGCAATTGGGCTGTGATGATATTGGCCACTTCATCGTTGATGGGATAGCCCAGGAAGATGATGCGATCCATCATCAGCCGGCTGTAAACGTCCATCACGGCTACGTTCATAGGTCGTTCTTCAATGATGTTTGGAGTAAGGCTGGTAACGAGGTATTTGTTATAATCGTTTAACGTGTTGCTGGAAATGCCGCGATGCTTCACGGCATATTTCTGAAATTCGTCTGCTGGATTTATCATTATTTTAAAATTTTTCCCTGTTTCTGTAAAAGAAACAGCTTTTGATTTTTATTAGGTAAGATTTACCCTTCCAAATCTCCGTCCAAACTTTTAAACTTCCAAAAAACTGACAGAGTTGCAGGGGGGATCGGAGGTCGGAGGTCTGAAGTCGGAAGTTTGATGTCTGAGCTCGGAGGTTTGAAGGTGGAATAAGGGATTAAAATAGCTCTTTTAGTCCGATCTGTATTCTCAGACTTCCGATCTCAAACTTCCGAGCTCGGAGGTTTGAAGGTGGAATAAGGGATTAAATAGCTATTTAGTCCGATCTGTATTCTCAGACTTCCGACTTCCGACCTCAGGCTTAATGATGGTGATGCTGATGCTCTTCCTGCATTTTCACGAATTCATCGCGGCTCAGCTCTTTTTCTGCGGGATGAACCTGGGCTTCGGCCCAGTTCAGCACTTTGTCGGTGCGGATGCGGTGAACAGCATCTTCAACAAATCTCCTGTCCTGCATCATGCGGTTTACATAATCGGCCACCCAGGGCTGGTTTTCATCTACAACGCTTCCACCCATATAACCGAACAACTGCTGCCTGGCGAATTCCCTGATATCATCGGCCTGTACTTCGATCCTGTTATCGCGAACGATCTTGTCCTGGATCAGCGTCCATTTGAGCTGGTTGCTGAAAACGGGAAATTCCTGTTCCACTTCCTCCTGTGTCTTGGGCGTTTCGCCTCCGGTCTGCAGCCAGCGCTTGAGGAAGGATTCGGGAAATTCGATCCTGGTATGATCCAGCAGTTCATGATAAAGGGCATGCTGCAACTGGTTGCGGCTTTGATTGTCCCACGTCTGTTGGATACCTGCCTTCACGGCATTGCGGAACTCTTCTTCGGAATGTATTTCTTTATCGGGGAAAATAATTTTATAGAAAGATTCGTCCAGTTCCGACTTTTCAACCAGACCGGTCTTGGTGATGATGACCTTAAAATATTTATCGGCTGCGGCGGCATCGGATTTATCCAGGCCCAGGTCGCCCAGGATCCAGTCCCTTTCTTTTTCATCAAAAGCCTGGGAAGGCTGAAGCACAACAAAATCATCTTTCTTTTTGCCGATCCAGTTGGAACGGTAATCGGCCCTGAAATATTTGACCAGTAAGGAATTGTCCTTCTCAATACCTCCTTCAACCGGATTGCCTGCTGCATCGGATTCGATGAATTTGACGTTGAGCACATTATCGTCGCCGGTAACGGTTTCCGGTTCGGTCATTTTGCCATTGCGCAGCCGCAATCTGTCTATTTCTTCATCTACCATAGCATCGGTAACAGTCACTTTATAGCGGGTGAGGTGCAAATGGCCCAGGTCGGGCAGACTGAATTCTGGTTTAAGGCCCACTTCAAAAGCAAATGAATATTCTTCGGGCCTGCTCATGTCTATCTGGCGTGCGTCATTTTCCGGAAGGGGGAGCGGCTGGGCAAAGATATCCAGCTTTTCGTTCTGCATATAACTGGTGAGCTCCTTTTCCACGCTTTTCAGCACTTCATCGGTGAATACAGAATTGCCGTACATTTTTTTGATCAGCGAAGCCGGAACCATTCC
>CAYYZJ010000574.1:0-5653 GCA_964475615.1 uncultured Flavitalea sp.
AACGGACATAAGCACGGCCCCGCTGGCCGAATATATCGAGCTCAATGCCAGTTCCGCGTTCCTGCAAAAAAATTATGTGAAGGCTAACGCCAATGGCTACCTGCAGTCGAGTTTTGTACAACCGGGGCAGTATGTGAACAGAGGGCAGCTCCTCTTCCGGATACAGACAAAAGAAGCCAGGAGCATCGGCGATGCCGTAAACCAGCTCGATTCCGGCTTCCGGTTCTCCGGCACCAATGCCATCAAGGCAGACAGAAGGGGGTTCATTACGCAACTGAACCACCAGTCGGGCGATTATGTGCAGGATGGCGAGCAACTGGCGGTGATCAGCGATATCAACAGCTTTGTTTTTTTGCTCGACATGCCTTATGAGCTTCGCCCTTATATCGAACACAATAAAAAAGTAGATGTCATCTTACCTGATGGTGAAAAACTGAATGGAGAAGTCTCGGGCGCCTTGCCTTCTGTAGATCCGGCCTCGCAAACACAAAGCCTGCTTATCAAAGTGAATGCCGGCCATTCCATTCCCGAAAACCTGATCGCCAAAGTAAGGATCATCAAAACAATGAAACCAAATGCCGTTTCATTGCCGAAAGCAGCCGTGCTGGCCGACGAAACACAAACCCATTTCTGGATCGTGAAAATGATCGACAGCACTACAGCAGTCAAAGTGCCCATCGATAAAGGCATTGAAACGGCCGACAGGATCGAGATCGTATCGCCGCCGCTCTCTGCGGGCGATAAAATTGTAGTGAGCGGCAATTATGGTTTGCCCGATACTGCGAAAGTAAAAATCATCCGACCTTGAGAAATTATTTCATAAGATATAGGAATCCGATTACCGTTGTGCTGGCGCTGATCATCATGGGAGGAGCATTTGCCTACAGCCGCATGCAGACGGCTCTCTTTCCCGAGATCACTTTTCCCAAGATCAAGATCATTGCCGATGCAGGATTGCAGCCGGTGAATAAGATGATGACCACAGTAACCAGGCCGCTGGAGAATGTCATCAAGCAGATCCCCGACCTCACCATGATCCGCAGCACCACCAGCCGCGGCTCCTGCGAAATTTCGGCCTTTATGGACTGGAAGGCCAATATCGATCTCAGCCAGCAGCGCATTGAATCGAAGATCAACGAGGTGAGGAACCTGCTTCCTCCCGATGTGCAGATCACGGTTGAAAAAATGAATCCGTCCATTTTTCCGGTGATGGGATATACTTTGGAAAGCCATGATAAATCGCCCATCGAATTAAAATTGCTGGCCAACTATACCGTCAAACCATTCTTATCGCAGGTGCCCGGCGTTTCGGAGGTGCGGATCATCGGAGGAAAGACAAAAGAATACTGGATCGAGCTCGACCAGCGCAGGATGAGTGCGCTGGGCTTAACACCGGATTCGGTGAACAGTGCGCTTGCCCAAACCAATTTTATCCGGTCGAACGGATATGTGTCGGACTTCAGGTTTCTTTATCTCGCTGTTACCGATGCAACCGTTCATTCTGCTGGTGACCTGGAAAACATCGTCATTAAAAATGATGGAAGAAGGATTATCCGGTTGCAGGATATTGCTTCCGTGCAGATCAGGGAAGCGATAGAATTTACCAGGATCAATGCGAATGGAAAAGATGCGGTGCTCGTGGCCGTTATCAAGCAGCCCAATGCCAACCTGGTGAATCTTTCATCTGCAATGGAAGCAAAAGTGAAGGCGCTGGAAAATGTGCTGCCGAATGACGTGCATATTCGCCCCTATTATATTCAGGCCGATTTTGTAAATCAATCCATCAAAAGCGTAACTGACAGCTTATGGGTGGGACTGGCGCTGGCTATTCTGGTTGCTATTATTTTTTTGCGTTCGCTAAAAGCCAGTGCAACCATACTGATCACGATCCCTATCACTCTATCGCTGGTATTGATCGTACTCTATGCGCTGGGCTTCACTTTCAATATCATGACGCTCGGCGCAATCGCCGCTTCCATCGGACTGATCATCGACGATGCCATCGTGGTAGTGGAACAGATCCACCGGACGCATGAAGAACATCCCGGAGAGCCTACTACAGCGCTGCTGCATAAAGCCATTCATTACCTGCTTCCTGCCATGATCGGGTCTTCGATCAGCACCATCGTAATATTTTTTCCTTTTGTGCTGATGAGTGGAATTGCCGGCGCTTATTTTAAAGTGATGACGGATACCATGATCATCACGCTGGCCTGTTCTTTTCTTGTAACCTGGATGGGATTGCCCGTGGTCTATCTTATGCTTTCACGAAAAGGTCACAGGCAAATACAACCGCATGGAGTAAAAAGCCGGCGATGGGTGATGTTCTTCATCCGCCGTCCGCTGATCACCATCGGCTTTGTCATTGCACTCGTTTCACTGATCATATTTATTTTACCCAGGTTGCAAACAGGCTTTCTTCCTGAAATGGATGAAGGAAGCATCGTGCTCGACTACTCATCTCCCCCGGGCACTTCATTGGATGAAACGGACCGCATGCTGCGTGAAGTGGAAAAGATCATCACCGCCACTCCCGAGGTTTCCGCTTATTCGAGAAGAACAGGCACGCAAATGGGATTCTTCATTACAGAACCGAATAAAGGCGATTATCTCATTCAGTTAAAAACCGGCCGAAGCAGAACCACCGAAGAGGTAATTTCGGATATACGTAAACGTATTGAAGCCACGCAGCCTGCCCTGCGCATCGATTTCGGACAGGCGATCGGCGATATGCTGGGCGACCTGATGACATCCGTTCAACCGGTGGAAGTGAAAATATTCGGGGACAACCGGCAAAGATTGCAGGAGCTTTCAAAACAAGTGGCCGGCATCGTGTCCGGAGTGAAAGGCACAGCCGATACATTCGACGGCATTGTGATAGCAGGCCCTTCTGTAAGCATTGAGCCGGATTACCGGAAGCTCGCGCAGTTCGGCATTACGGCGGCCAACCTGCAATACCAGTTGCAGACTTCGATGGAAGGCAATATTGTCGGCAACCTGCTGGAAAAAGAGCAGCTCTCCACTATCCGCATGGTATATCCCGGTAACCGCAGGATGAGCGTTGCCGGTATAGAGAACCTGAAAATATTTTTGCCCAACGGAAAATTAAATCCCATCAGCGCTCTCGCAAGCGTGCACATCAATTCAGGCGATGCCGAAATACAGCGGGAAAATCTTCAGTCCATGGGTGTGGTCACGGCAAGGCTGGAGAACAGCGATCTGGGAACGGTGATCAGGCAGATCCGGCAGGAGGTTCAATCCAGGATCGTTCTTCCAAAAGGATATCATATCGAATACGGAGGCGCTTATGCGGAACAGCAGCAATCCTTCAAAGACCTTTTGCTGATACTGGTAACGGCCAGCCTGCTCGTTTTCGGCGTGATCCTTTTTTTATTCAGGGAATTCAGGATAGCGATGCTGATATTGCTGATATCAGTGCTCGGCATTGCAGGCAGCTATCTTGCTTTATACATCACCGGCACGGCATTGAATGTAGGAAGCTATACCGGGCTGATCATGATCGTGGGCATCATCGGGGAAAATTCCATTTTCACCTTCCTGCAGTTCAGGGAAGCATTGCATGATCGGACGGTAGATGAATCGATCATCTATTCCATCTCCACGCGATTGCGCCCCAAGCTCATGACCGCATTGGGAGCCATCATCGCATTGCTGCCGCTGGCCCTGGGCGTCGGCGCCGGTGCACAGCTCCATCAACCCCTGGCCATTGCCGTTATAGGCGGGTTTATCATAGCATTGCCTTTGCTGCTGATCGTGCTTCCTTCCCTGCTGAGGCTTTTGTATAAAAAGCGCGATCAGATACCGGCCTGAACAAGAAGCTCCAGCCAGGCAATATTTTCCTCCTTGCCTGCCTGCAGCAAACGGCGGCAATAATCGGTATAAAATGAATGAGTTTTCAGGAGATGCAGGCTTTTAGCATGCCAGTCTGGAAATTCCCGGCCTGTGCGCATTTCCACTTCCCGCTTAACGAGGAATTCCGTTTGCCTGAACAAGGCAGTTCCGAAATGATAGGTATCTGCATCGAAGACTATCTTTTCGTTCAGGGTTTCGGCATGCGATCCGTGTTTGGTGGCCAGGATGCAGCGTGCGGCCGATTCCAGGATTTCGGGCGGGGCATTGGTCTTTCGGAGGCAATCGTTCATGATCGATATGCTTCTCTCTTCATGGCCTTCCATATCGCCGGTCAACTGGCCGATATCATGGAACCAGGCCGCCAGGCTTATAATGCATGTATCAACTTCATTCAGCGAATAAAACGAAGCGATCTCCTTTGCATGGCTTACTACTGCCTGGGTGTGTTTGAGGTTATGATAAGGATACGGCGTCTTGCGAAGCGAGGAAAACAGGTCTATGACGTACAGCGCTGCATGTACTTCCAGAGAGGCATAGTTTATGTCATTCCCGTTCACGACCTTGTATAAACGAAGTAAGGTCGGGAGGGATTTTGAAGGAATGTTGAAGATGGGCGCTATTCATCGCCCCTTCAGTCCTGCGAATAAGCTCCGGAAAAAGAGAACCGGAAAACCGGATGGGGATTATCCACTACATAATTGTCAACGATTGCCGATGCAGCCCGTTCAAAAGCCATATCCAGCTTTTTATTGTACCAGCGGCGGCCGTAGATTTTCCGCAATGCATTGTCGATGCGGCGGATGACGAAAATATTGTTCAGCCCGGCTATCTTGTCCAGCAAAGAAGACGACAGCGCCCGGTGGCTTACCGAATAGCCCGACGTAATATACTGGATATGGTGCCAGTAGCCGGAGGGGATATATAATGTTTCGCCAAACTTCAGGGTGCATTCCCAGCCATCCAGGTACCTGAGCGCGGGAAAGCGTTCATAGTCCGGATGCCGCAGATCGGCTATTCCATGAAAATTAAAAGGCAGCTTGTACAGGAACGGCGATTGGTCATTGCGGAACAGCAGCACTTTTTTTTCGCCCTGGAACTGGGTCAGGAAAACATGGCTCATGTCTATATCGTAATGATACCTCACGCTGGAACCCGCGCCTCCGAAAAAAAGAAAAGGGAGCGATGGCAATAGATGGTCGATGATTTTTTTCACCTTCAGGTCTTTTTTCAATGCCGGCCTTTCCAGGAGAATATTGGAAAGAAAAAGCCGGAGCTCGGAAGGGCCCTGCTCGATAATATCGAGGTACCTGGAGAAGTTCATGGTGTCGAGCGGCGGAGTAGTGACCCAGTCGGGATTATTTTCTTCCTTTCCGTGCACATTAACCAGCAGATCGCCGGCTGCGGATTTGAAATAATCATAATTCCATTTTTCCAGCGCCGGGCTGCCTGCAATAAAATCGGAAAGGATAACCGGCTTTCCGGGCTTTACATACTGCTCGGTGAATTCATGCTTTTCAATGCCTGCGATGCGTGAGATGGGAGAAAGTTTCATTAGTCCATTAATTTTATAGACTAAAATAAAAAGAAAATGATAATAAAAAAATTTTTAAAAAAATTAGTCTACTAATTTGGTAGATTAATAAACGCAACTTACTTTCGCTTCATGAGATTCTTTCCCTCCCATATTTTTCGATGTTGTTCCTCCTGCTAACCAGTCGCCCGGGAACCGATTTCTGCAATAGCCATTTTTCATTTACGCAATTATCAACAGATGACCATT
>CAYYZJ010000575.1:0-2817 GCA_964475615.1 uncultured Flavitalea sp.
AGCCAGGCAATGTCTTCTTCCCCGTCGCTGTCTTCTATTCCCAGCAGCACCAGCAGTCCGCCGCCGATCGCTGATTTTGTGCTGCCTCCGATGGTCACATCGGCCCTGGTTACGCGTTGTATCACCGCCCGCATTTTTGCCTCACCGGTTTAGTTCGTAATTTTAGACAATGAAGATAGATGTTTCCGGAGAAATGATGTTTAAAACAGCGCGCAGCGGAGGCAAGGGCGGCCAGCACGTGAACAAGGTGGAGACCATGGTGGAAGGCTATTTTCATGTTCCGGGATCGAAGCTGCTGAGCAGCGAACAGAAAGACCGGCTTTATCAGAAACTGGGCAACAGGATCAATACGGAAGGATACATCCAGGTAAGGTCGCAAACGCACCGCTCGCAGTTGGCCAATAAGGAAGAAGTGATCGAAAAAATGAATGAGCTGATCGCCGCTGCCCTGAAAAAAGAAAAAAAGCGGATCGCCACCAAGCCTACTGCGGGATCGAAAGAAAAAAGGATCGAATCGAAGAAAAAACAGGCGGAGATCAAGGAATCCAGAAAAAAAATCCGTTATTCCGATTGACCATCACCGGCCCATGAAGAGCCAAATACAATACCTATCGCTCATTCTTGTTACAGGATTATTGTCGTTTTCATTCATCCTGAAAAAAAATCCTGCAAAACAAACCCTGCTCATCCGCTTTCAGGCCATGGCAGGATCGATGCCATTGCAGTTCGGGAAAACATATTCCAACGACAAAGGCGAACCTTATTCCATCGAACGGTTCAGATTTTATGTATGCAGGATCCGCCTTTCAGGCATGCCAAATAAAGACGAATATTTTTTGATCGATTTTGCCGATTCTTCTTCAACCGGCATTGCGCTTTCAGCTCCTGCGGGGCGATACGGCAGCCTGGAATTTTTATTGGGGGTAGATAGCATCCGCCATTGCAGCGGCGCCCAGTCGGGCGCACTCGATCCTGCCAAAGGAATGTTCTGGACATGGAACAGCGGATATGTGACGGCCAAGCTCGAAGGCAGCTCTCCCCTGTCGGCAGCGCCGGGGCATGCCATCACCTATCATATTGGCGGATATAAGGGAGAAAACAAAGCGACCAGAGAAATCCATCTCCCTTTTCCACAGCCGCTGGAGATCAATGAAGGCAAGACCGCAACGCTTATCATCCGCGCCGATGTAAATGCCTGGTTCGCCAATCCGCATCCCATCTCCATTAAAACCACTCCAGCCTGCACCACTCCGGGAGCATTGGCAAAAGCCTTTGCCGATAATTTTGCCAATATGTTCACCGTGCAGCAGGCAATCAATCCATAAACATTGAAAACGACCATCGCCATATTGCTTGCCGCCTGTTTCGGGTTCTACTTGTTCCTGCTGAGCGCATATAGGATACCGGTAGAACAGGCAACGCCATTGCCATTTGTTGTTCCGCAGGGATTTCCGCAGCCGCAGTACCGGTTTAAGAACAACCCGCTTACCCGCGAAGGATTCGAGCTGGGGCGAAAGCTGTTTTATGACGGCAGGCTTTCGCAGGACGGCAATTTTCCCTGCTCCTCCTGTCACCAGCAGTTTGCCGCTTTTGCCACTTATGAGCACCGGCTCAGCCATGGCTTCAACAACCAGTTCAGCTACCGCAATGCGCCGGGGCTGTTCAACATTGCCTGGGAAAAAGAGCTGCATTGGGATGGGGGCATCAACCATATCGAGGTGCAGCCGCTCGCGCCCATCACCGATCCGCACGAAATGGCGGAAAACCTCAACAATATTATAGCCAAGCTGAAAAAAGATGCCCTTTATAAAAAAATGTTCAGGGCTGCTTTCGGCGACGAGCTCATCAATTCCCAACGGATACTGAAAGCGCTGGCCCAGTTCACCGGTTCCATGATCTCCTGCAATTCTAAATACGATAAGGTAAAAAGAGGGGAAGCTGTTTTCAATCAATATGAAAAAACAGGTTATGCCGTTTTCCAGCAGAAATGCGCATCCTGCCATAAAGAGCCGTTGTTCACTGACCTGAGCTATCGCAATACCGGCCTCGATCTCGACAGTACCCTGCTCGATTACGGGCGTATGCGCATCACCGGTAAAAAAGAGGATTCCCTGAAATTCAGGGTGCCCAGCCTGCGCAATGTTTATCTCACTTTTCCCTATGGGCACGACGGCCGCTTCAGCACCCTGTCTGCCGTGCTGGATCATTATGCTTCGGGAATAGTGAAAAGCCCTACGCTCGACACACTGTTGAAAAACGGGATACCGCTTAGCGACAACGACAAATTCTATCTCACTGCTTTTTTAGGAACCCTTACCGACAGCAGCTTTATCAGCGACAAGCGCTTTTCAGACCCGGATTGATATTGAATATTTAAGATTGGGATGACACCAAAAAATCTAAATCATAAATATTAAATCTTACTTATTAAATAATAAAAAGGAGAAACCGTGCGGCCCATGAAGTTGATTGCTGAAGAAATAGATGGGATGACCACACCTGAATGCTCAGTATCGGCATGGCCGGGGGGCAGCGGCAACGCCGGGTTTCTCCTTGTTTTACGCTGGTAAGGTTTAATGGCTAACGGATTTGACTTATGAAGCCTGAGGTCTGAAGTCCGAGGTCTGAGGTATGAAGTCTGAATAACCGATCAACACTTTGTATTTTCCGACTTCGGACTTCCGACCTCAGACCTCGGACTTCGTACTTCACAAAGATCGCCTGCCCGCAAGGCCATAACAAGAGCAGTGATACTGAAAGCGGATAGGTATAAATACGCAAATTTTTCCGGACAAATACCTGCGTAGGCTAAATGCT
>CAYYZJ010000576.1:0-2274 GCA_964475615.1 uncultured Flavitalea sp.
GATCTTTCCATCCCCGTCAATGTCTTTAAACTTCATATCGCCAGGACGCAGGGTACCCGCCAATGCACTGTAATCGATCTTGCTTGCATCGATATCTGCCTGGTCTTTGAAAACCCCATCGTATTCATACGCAAGGAATGCCCTGATATCGCTGGTATAAATGCTTGACCTGAACGGATGTCCTACTCCTTTCTGCCATTCCGGTGTGCCGGGAGCATCTTTGATATCTGTAATCTTGTTCCTCGCATAGCCGCCATTCACACTGACCGAGAACCTGAAATCTCCGGCCTGGCCGTTATAGCCAACCGTGAATTCATATCCTTTATTACTGATCTCGGAATTATTTTCAGGAGGCAATATCCCTGAAATGCCGGAAGAACCAGGTATTAACGCGCCGTTGTCCCAAAGCACTTTGCTGCGTTTATTATAGAAATAATCGAATTCAAAATTGAATTTTCCATTCAGCAATTGTCCTTCCAGACCTACATTCGTATTGTTGGCAACTTCCCAGGTAAAATTCTGGTTCGGTACAACGGTTTCATACAAAGTGGTAACGCCTTGTCCTCCGATAACATAATTGCTGAAAGCGTAAGTAGGCAGATACTGATATTCCCGGAGTGCACCCTTATAATATACCTGATCATTACCCAACTGCCCGTAAGAAGCACGCAGTTTCAGGTAATTGATAAACTTGACATTTCTCTTAAAGAAATCTTCTTCTGAAATCCTCCATCCGGCAAGTATACCAGGGAAAAAGCCCCAGCGATGGTCTGGCGGAAACAGGTATGAACCATCAGCTCGCCATTGGAACTCGGCAATATATTTTTCCTTGTAATTGTAAGCCACTCTTCCGAAATAGCTGAGGCGTGCCCTTTCATAAGCACCGCCGCTTGCTTTTTGGCCATTATTGCCGCCTGCAAAAAGCTGGTCGACGGCAGAGGAGATATAATTGGTACGATACGCATTGAAATCATCTTCCCTGTCTATTTCCTTGGTAAACGCGGCCAGGAAACTGACGGCATGGTCGCCGAAAGTTCTGTCATAATTGATGAACCCTGAAGCCAGCACGGTAAGGAAATTCTGATCGTACTGGGTAAGCTGCGGAGTAGTGTAAGTAGACCTCAGGCTCTTGGTGAGCAGCGGAGTAACTCCATCCGCTTCATACGTTGCATGATCCCAGAAATAGAGATACCAGGGCGTTTGCCATACCTTCCTGTTCCAGGATTGTTTATCCAGGGAAACGGATGCGCTTACTTTAAGGCCTTCTACCCAGGGAATAGCCACTTCCACTTTTCCAATGCCCAGCAGGTAATCTCTTTTATCATGATCATATCCGGTTTGATTGGTAGTGATCACGATCGGGTTCTGACCGTTTTCGATATCAGGGCCGGGCAATCCATTAGGCCATACCTCAGGCTCGGTAGGCCTGCCGCGCATCAGCATGCGGAATATCGATCCTGCCGATTCAGTAGGAAAATGCCGGTATTCTTCACGGAATGTGAGATTGATGCTGGTGTTGATGTATTTATTCACCTTTGCATCCAGATTAAGTCTTCCGTCGTATTGTCTGTATCCTGTTGCCGAATTTTTGTAATAGCCATCCTGATCCAGGAAATTCATCGAGGCCAGGAATTTGACATAATCGCTGCCGCCCCGAAGCTGAAGCGTATGCTGCACCTGCGGAGACCATGTCTTCAATGCTGTCTTGAACCAGTCGGTATTCGGATGGCCCCAGGGATCCGATCCATCTTTGTACTTGGCTATATCTGCCGGTTGAAAAGGCGCCAATACCGTGTTGCCCGCTGCAGTAGTATAAGAACCGGTTTGATTGAATGCAGCCAGTGCAGCAGCCCATTCTGCCGAAGGCACATAATCATAAATGGTCGTGGAATTATTCATCTGCGCATACTCTACAGCGTTAGCCATCTTGGGAATGCGCGTGGGCTGGGCCCAGCCCTGGTTGAAATTATAGGATAAAAGCGGTTTACCCGATTTACCGCGCTTGGTGGTGATCAGGATAACGCCATTGGCGGCCCTTACTCCATAAATGGCCGCAGAAGCGTCTTTCAGTACAGACATGGTTTCGATATCGGCCGGGTTAAGCCTTTCAAGCCCTCCTCCTACATCGGGCACACCATCTACCACGATCAGCGCATTGCTGTTACCGGGCGTGTTGGTGCCGCGGATGCGAATAGCAGAGCCATCGTATCCGGGCTCTCCGCTCGACTGAACAGCGCTGATGCCAGGCAATCTTCCCACCAGGGAATTCGACAG
>CAYYZJ010000577.1:0-10430 GCA_964475615.1 uncultured Flavitalea sp.
CAATGCTGAAAATAAAAAGACCGGCAATCAATACTATTTTTTCTCCCGGGTTCAGGGTAGGATTATTGTTGTTGACAATGCGCTTTACGCGGTTCACCAGACGGTTCTGCTTTTTGGCAAATGACATGGCGTATTGAGGGGCAACGGCATTATGATACTGATGAAAAGAAACCAGCGCCTGGATGAATTGCTTCTTGCTTTTGATCCCGCTGATGGCCATATCGTCGCAACAGTTTTCTCTTTCATTGCGGATCAGTGAGGAGATCCATAAAATGGCCGGGTTAAAGAAAAACAGGGTATCGACAAAACATTGCAGCAGGTTGAAAAAATAATCCTTGCGGCGGATATGGGCAAGCTCATGCATCAACACCGATTCCACTTCCTGTGCTGAAAGATGGGTCAGCAGTCCCAGCGGAATTAAAATAGCAGGCTTCAGCCAGCCCACCATCACCGGAACCTTGATGATGGCTGATTCCAGCAGCATGATCTTTTTGTTTATTCCCAGCTTTGCCGCCAGTTCGGCCAGTCTTTTCTTCCAGTATTCAGGCGCATTGTTCACTCTATAATGCCTGATCCTCTGTATATGCACGAGGCCCGACATGAGCTTGATGCATTTGGCCATGAATACAATAAACCAGACCATTACCACCAGGTATGCATGTGTATCGAAATAGTCAATGAAACGGGAAACATAATGCTGGAACCGGTGATTGCCTGAACGGATATATTGTTCAGCAACCGGATGATCATGTAAAGGCTGGAATGAAATTCTCGATGTGCCGGATATTTGCGGCCGGCTTTGCTGCCCGATCTGCAGTTGATTATAAAATGTAATACCAACAAGCGCAAGAAAAAGTATGAAGAGGAAAGAAAGCAGCCTATACCGCAATGCCGAGCTGGATTTTTTTGAAAGCACCATTACCAGTCCGGTAACAACAGCCAACAGCAAACCTTGCCAGAGAGAGTGCAGCAGCGTCCAGCATACTGCCTGTACTATTTTTTCTGAAAATAAATGCATATCGGTTGCTTTGGCTTGACTGTTCCGGTTATTCGTCTTCTAATTTGTTCAGCAGCTCCTTGATGGTTTCCCATTCCTTATTGGATGTCCTTTCATTGCCCAGGAGTTCCAGCATCAGGTTTTTTACCGAACCGTCGTACATGGAATCGATGAACTTATCGAGCACTATCCGTTTCGTTTTCTGTTCTTCCAGGGCCGGGCTGTAAATATGGGTCATGTTCCGCTCATCGCGGTGCAGCATGCCTTTTTCATACATGATCTGCATCAGCTTGAGGGTGGAAGTATAGGTAACGGCCTGCTTTTGCTTGTTTTCATTGAGCTTGTTGTTGACCAGCCTTACATTGGAAGGGCCATGCTTCCATAAGATCTGGAGTATCTCCAATTGGGCCTTGGTCGGCTCCAGTTTATTATCATTGATTTCTGAATTCATGAATTAAAGATATAACTTTTAACGTACGAAAAAGGTTATAAGTATTTGTTAACATTTTTTTAACTCTTGCGGCCAGGGCATAAAAAAGCCGTCTCGCCTCAGGCGAAACGGCTTGTATTTCATTAGTTAGCTGCGATTATTCGAATTTCAGGTCTAGCCCCAATCCCCTCAATTCGTGAACAAGCACATTGAAGGATTCGGGAATACCTGCCCTCGGAATGGTATCGCCTTTGACGATTGCTTCATAGGTCTTTGCACGGCCAATGATATCATCCGATTTAAGGGTGAGCAGTTCCTGCAGGATATTGGCAGCGCCATAAGCCTCCAGTGCCCATACTTCCATTTCGCCGAAACGCTGTCCGCCGAACTGCGCCTTACCGCCCAGCGGCTGCTGCGTGATGAGGCTGTAAGGCCCGATGCTGCGGGCGTGCATCTTATCATCCACCATGTGATGAAGCTTGATGATATAGATAATGCCCACGGTCGCTTTCTGGTCGAAGCGTTCGCCGGTTTCGCCATCATACAGGTAGGTATGACCGAAGCTGGGCAATCCGGCTTTCTGGATATGTTCAGCGATCTCTTCAACAGTTGCTCCGTCGAAGATCGGTGTCGCAAATTTCAATCCAAGCTTTTCGCCGGCCCATCCTAATACGGTTTCATAGATCTGGCCGAGGTTCATACGGGAAGGTACGCCCAGCGGGTTCAGCACCACGTCCACCGGAGTTCCGTCCTCCAGGAAGGGCATGTCTTCCGCACGCACGATCTTGGCCACGATACCTTTGTTACCATGGCGGCCGGCCATCTTATCGCCCACTTTCAGCTTGCGCTTTACAGCGAGGTAAACCTTGGCCAGTTTCAATACACCGGCAGGAAGCTCATCCCCGATAGACACATTGAACTTTTCACGCTTGTATCTTCCCAGCTCTTCGTTGTATTTGATATTGTAATTGTGCAGGAGGATATTGATCAGCTCATCCGTCTTGGCATCGCCGGTCCATCCCAACGGATTTACATTGAGATAATCGATGCCTGCCAGATTCTTTGCAGTGAACCTGGCGCCCTTTCCGATCTGCACTTCACCGAAATTATTGTTCACTCCGGCAGAAGTATGATCTTTCAGCAGCACCTGCAGTTTGCTGACGAGCACATCCAGCAGATCGGCTACATTCTTTTCATGTACCTTTTCGATCTTTTCCAATACTGCTTTCTCGCGCACTTTGGCATTCTTGTCTTTCTTGGCGCGCTGGAATAATTTTTTGTTGATCACCACGCCTTCTGTTCCGCTCGGTGCTTTCAATGAAGCGTCCTTGGCATCGCCGGCCTTGTCGCCGAAGATGGCGCGAAGCAGTTTTTCTTCCGGAGTAGGATCGCTTTCTCCTTTGGGCGTGATCTTGCCGATCAGGATATCGCCTTCCTTGATCTGGGCGCCCACGCGGATGATGCCGTTCTCATCGAGGTCTTTGGTAGCTTCTTCGGAAACATTGGGAATATCCGGGGTCAGCTCTTCTTCACCCAGCTTGGTATCGCGCACTTCCAGCTCGTATTCGGAAATATGAACGGAAGTGAACAGGTCTTCCCTTACCACTCTTTCGCTGATCACGATGGCATCTTCGAAATTGTAACCTTTCCAGGGCATGAAAGCCACTTTGAGGTTGCGTCCCAGGGCCATCTCGCCATTCTGCACGGCATAACCTTCAGTAAGGAAATCGCCTTCTTTCACGCGCTGTCCCTTTTTAACGGCAGGCTTGAGGTTGATGCAGGTTTCCTGGTTGGTCTTGATGAACTTGGTGAGCTTGTATATTTTCAGGTCGTCTTCAAAGCTGACGAGCTTTTGTACTTCATCTCTTTCATAGCGCACATGGATCTCGTTGGCATCGACGAATTCAACCACGCCGTCGCCTTCTGCATGGATCTGTATACGTGCATCGCGTGCAGCTTTTGCTTCCAGCCCGGTGCCCACGATAGGCATTTCAGGACGGATCAGCGGAACGGCCTGGCGCTGCATGTTCGATCCCATCAGGGCGCGGTTGGCATCATCGTGCTCCAGGAAGGGGATCAGCGAAGCGCTGAGGCCCACGATCTGGTTAGGCGCCACGTCCATGTATTCCACTTCATTCTTTTCGAGGATCGGGAAATCGCCCGTTTGGCGGGAAACGATCCTGTCTTCCACGAAATTCCCTTTCTCATCCAGCGGCACATTGGCCTGTGCGATCTTGGCCACATCTTCTTCTTCGGCGCTGAGATAAGTGAGCTTTTTCATGTCCACCTTGCCTTCATGCACTTTACGGTACGGCGTTTCGATAAAACCCATTTCATTGATCTTGGCATGTACGCAAAGCGTGGAGATGAGACCGATATTCGGGCCTTCCGGCGTTTCGATGGTGCAGAGACGGCCATAGTGAGAATAGTGCACGTCGCGCACTTCAAAGCCTGCTCTTTCACGGCTCAGACCACCGGGTCCGAGTGCAGAGATGCGGCGCTTATGCGTGATCTCGCTCAGCGGGTTGGTTTGATCCAGGAACTGCGAAAGCTGCGAAGTTCCGAAGAAAGAGTTGATCACAGACGAGAGTGTTCTCGCATTGATCAGGTCTACCGGAGTGAACACTTCATTATCGCGTACGTTCATGCGTTCGCGGATGGTGCGTGCCATACGGGCCAGACCGACGCCGAACTGGGCATACAATTGTTCGCCAACCGTGCGCACACGGCGGTTGCTCAGGTGATCGATATCGTCTATTTCGGCCTTGCCATTGGTGAGGCGAACGAGGTATTTGATGATCTCGATCATATCGCCCTTGGTCAGTGTTTTCTGATCGAGGGGTTGATTGAGGTTTAGCTTGCGGTTAATCTTGTAACGGCCTACTTCGCCGAGATCGTAGCGTTTGTCGCTGAAAAATAATTTATCGATGATTCCTCTTGCAGTCTCGTCGTCAGGAGCATCTGCACCGCGCAACTGGCGGTAGATATGCTGAACGGCTTCGAGCTCGCTGTTGGAAGTATCTTTATTGAGGGTATTGTAGATGATGGCATAATCGCCGCCTACATCTTCTTTCTGGATGAAGACGCTTTTCACTTCCATTTCCACTACCAGGTCGATGGCTTCTTCGTCGAGCACGGTATCGCGTTCCAATACCACTTCATTGCGTTCGATGGAAACCACTTCGCCGGTATCTTCATCCACAAAATCTTCGACCCATGTTCTGAGCACGCGGGCCGCAAGCTTTTTGCCGATGTATTTCTGCAATGTTTTCTTATCTACTTTTACCTCATCGGCCATGCCGAACAATTCCAGGATGTCCTTATCGGTTTCATATCCGATGGCGCGCAATAAAGTGGTTACCGGGAATTTTTTCTTGCGGTCGATATAGGCAAACATCACGTTGTTGATGTCTGTTGCAAATTCCATCCAGGCTCCTTTGAAAGGAATTACCCTGGCGGAATAGATCTTGGTTCCGTTGGGGTGGATGGACTGTCCGAAGAACACTCCGGGCGAGCGGTGTAATTGTGAAACCACCACGCGTTCGGCTCCGTTGATCACGAAGGTTCCGCGGGGGGTCATATAGGGAATATTTCCCAGGAACACATCCTGAACGATGGTCTGGAAATCCACATGCTCCTCATCGTTACAGCTCAACCGAAGTTTGGCCTTGAGCGGAACTGCGTAGGTGAGACCGCGCTCCATACACTCTTCGATGGTATAGCGGGGCGGGTCGATGAAATAGTCCAGGAATTCCAGCATGAAGATATTCCGCGTATCGGTGATCGGGAAATTCTCCTTGAACACTTTAAACAAACCTTCGATATTGCGTTTGTCGGGAGTGGTCTCTAACTGAAAAAATTCTTTAAAAGATTGGATCTGGACTTCAAGAAGGTCGGGTGTTTCAGCAAGATGTTTGATTTTACCGAAATTAACCCTGTTGGGCAGTTTTGTTGAAGACATATTATTAAAAACCGGTTTTTAGATGTTCGAACTCAAATCGCCTGTTGATCAAAAAACTATCTGAGCCTGTTGTTTCTCACGAGATTGATTTATAGCTTGTTATAGACCGGTAGGGTCTAGTCCGGCTATTTTTTAGAGAAAACGGAGGGCAAAGGTAAGGAATAAATGGGAAAATAGAAAAAAGGGAATAGAAAACAGGGAAGAAATTTTCATCCTCCTATTTTCCATCCCCTATTTTATGCTATTGGTTCTATTGAACTTCTACTTCAGCGCCGGCTTCTTTCAGCTTGGCCACGAGTGCATCTGCATCGGCCTTGCTAACGCCTTCCTTAACGGGCTTGGGAGCGCCGTCTACCAGGTCTTTGGCTTCCTTGAGGCCCAGGCCGGTAAGGTCTTTCACCACCTTCACCACGTTGAGCTTATTGGGGCCGCTGGCCTTGAGGATTACATTGAAAGCAGTTTTTTCTTCAGCAGCGGGAGCGGCTCCGGCTGCAGCAGAGCCTGCGGAAACAGCTACAGCAGCGGCTGCAGGCTCAATGCCGTATTCCTCTTTCAGGATCTTTGCGAGTTCGTTTACTTCTTTTACAGTCAGGCTTACCAACTGTTCTGCGAATGATTTTAAATCTGCCATGGTTTACATTTTTTCCGCCTTCATATCCGATCAGGGATCCGGCGGAGTGTTTTTAAAAAAATTGTTTACTTTTTATGCTGAACGCATAACGCTGAACGCTAAACGCAGCGTTCTGCGTTATGCATTTCGCGTTAAGCGTTATTACGCCTTTGCTTTGGCTTCCAACGCTTGCACTAAACCAGCCAGCTTTGCGCCTGCATTGAGACCGCTGATGACATTCTTGGCCGGTGATTGCAGCAGGCCGATGATCTCGCCGATCAGATCGTGCTTGCTTTTCAGGGTCGACAATACTTTCAACTGATTGTCGCCAGCAAATACATCGCCATCGATGAAAGCGGCTTTGAGCACTGGTTTTTCCAGGCTGCTATCCTTACGGAAGGAGCTGATAATTAAAGCCGGCTCCTTAGCGCTTTCGGAAAACAGCAAAGCGGTTACGCCGTTCAGTGATTCGTATACGCCTGAATACTTTTTGCTGTCCAGGTTTTCCAGCGCTTTTTTGATCAGCGTGTTCTTGGCCACCTTCATCTCTACTTTTTTATCAAAGCAGATCCTGCGCAGCTTGCCTACCTGTTCTACGGTCAACGATTCCGTATTGGTGACATAGAAGTTGTTATATTGGGAGAACTTGTCTTTCAACAGTTCAATCACTTCATTTTTTTGATCTTTGTTCATATACTTTTATTTAACGGCCCTGTGAGCCTGTTCAATAAACGGGTTTAGTGCGTAAACGCTTTTGTGTCCACCGAAATGCTCGGGCTCATGCTGCTGGCCAGGAACACGCTTTTCAGATAAGTGCCTTTGGCGGTAGCCGGCTTTGCCTTGATGATGGCATTGATCAGCTCCTGGCTGTTGGCGGCTATCTTTTCAGGAGTGAAGCTCACTCTTCCGATAGATGCGTGAATGATCCCGGCCTTATCTACTTTAAACGCGATCTTTCCGCCTTTTACTTCATTCACCGCAGCGGCCACGTCATTGGTAACGGTGCCTGTTTTGGGATTGGGCATCAGGTTACGGGGGCCCAGTACCTTACCCAGCTTACCGATCTTGGGCATCACCGAGGGAGTGGCCACGATCACGTCTACATCCACCCATCCTCCTTCGATCTTCTGAATAAACTCGTCGAGGCCAACATAGTCGGCGCCTGCGGCTTTGGCTTCAGCTTCCTTATCTGGAGTGCAAAGCACCAGCACGCGCTTGGTTTTACCGGTTCCATGAGGAAGGTTTACTGTTCCGCGGATGGATTGATCGGCTTTTTTGGGATCAACTCCCAGGCGGATATGCAGGTCGACAGACGCATCGAACTTGGTCGTGTTCACTTCCTTGATCAGGGAAGAAGCGTCCTTGAGAGAATAGGCTTTATTTTTATCTACCTTGGCGGCAGCTATTTTTCTTTTCTTGGTAATGGTAGCCATTTCGCAATAATTTTTTGAGTTAAAAGATTATTAGTCCCAGGGGGCTTTTCCTTCTACATTGATCCCCATACTGCGGGCAGTACCGGCCACCATGCGCATGGCGCTTTCCACGGTAAAGCAATTCAGGTCGGGCATTTTGTCCTTGGCGATTGCTTCTACCTGTGGCCAGGTAACCTTTCCAACTTTGTTGCGATTGGGCTCTTTGGAACCACTCTGTAGCTTTGCGGCCTCCAGCAACTGAACGGCTGCGGGGGGCGTTTTGATGATAAATTCGAAAGACTTATCGGAATAAACAGTGATGAGGACAGGAAGGGTTTTTCCCATTTTATCCTGGGTTCTGGCATTGAACTGCTTGCAGAACTCCATAATGTTGATACCCTTCGATCCCAGTGCCGGGCCAATGGGAGGTGCAGGATTGGCTTGTCCGCCTTTGCACTGCAGCTTTACATAACCGGTGATTTCTTTTGCCATGTTGCTTCTATTTTGGTGTTAGCGTCCCGCCTGAGGCGAAACTCCCAAATCCATCGATCAAAAAGAACTTTCTGTTTGGGGACGCAAAGGTAGAGAAAAAAATGATTAATGCAAATTCTGAACCGGGATTATTGGGGTGGATGAGATTTATGGGAAAAGGAACTGATAGTAAAAGGAACTGATTGAACAGGAATATCCCTTTCCCATTCATCCCAATAATCCCATTCATCCCAGTTCAGACAAGTTCAGGCCAATAAAATTTATCCGACATTTTTTTTATTTGAATTTTTCTGATTAACTTTTTGCCACAATCTCCATTTTGTTCTCATAATAACTTAAAAAATTCTCTACAAAATATGGAAATGTCAAAGAAAAAAGCAGCCAATAAAAAAGCGGCTCCTAAAAAGAAAGCTGCACCTAAAAAAGCCGCCAAAAAAGCAAGCAAGAAAAAAGCAGCTAAGAAAAAAGCCGCTCCTAAAAAGAAGGCCGCTCCCAAGAAAGCGAAAAAAGCGCCCATAAAAAAAGCAGCCAAGAAAAAAGCCGCTCCTAAAAAGAAGGCCGCTCCCAAAAAAGCTGCACCTAAAAAACCCGCTGCGCCTGTACCGGAGCCTGTATTTACACCGGAAGCTCCACCCGCGTCAGAGCCTTCCTCTAACGATGTGGGTTCAGGAAATGGCAATGCTTCTTTTTGATTACAATTAGATATGCCTGTATAAAATATTAACCCTCTCACTTTGGGCGAGAGGGTTTTTTATTTGATAGGTAATATTTAAGATTTAATATTTAATGTAACCGTAAATATTAAATCTTAAATATTACATCTTACATTCTACGATATTTTTTCAACCTGCATGTAATTCAATTCTACCGGTGTTGAACGACCGAAGATCTTTACGGTTACTTTCAGTTTCTTTTTTTCATCATTGACTTCTTCAATGATGCCGTTGAAATCATTGAAAGGGCCTTCGATGATCTTGATGGTTTCACCGATGATAAAGGGCTCGCTCATGCTGATGCCGCCGGCTTCGGCCATTTCATCCATCTTGCCCAGCATCTTGTTCACTTCGGCCTTGCGCAGGGCAATGGGATTGTCCTTTCCCAGAAAATGGATCACATTGGTCGTATTCTTGATGGCATCGCGCAGGTCGTCGCCCAGCTTGCCGTCGGCCACTTCGATCATAACGTATCCGGGATAATAGTTCCGCTCGCGCATCACTTTTTTTCCGTTCTGCACTTTATATACTTTTTCCACCGGAAGAAAGACCTGCTTCACGACCTCGCCCCAGCCGCCGCGGGAAATCTCTTTATCGAGATATTCTTTTACCTTACGCTCTTTGCCGCTCACTACCCGCAGCACATACCATTTGGTCTCTTTTTCTTTTTGATTTACCGTTTCCATCATTAGAACAATGAATAAATGAATTTTAATACGGCGCTGGATGCAATGTCCATAACACCCACCACCAGCGTGATTACCAGCGTTGCCACAAGCACGATTACAGTCGACTGCTGCAACTGCGTCCAGGTAGGCCAGGTAACTTTTTCCACCAGCTCCTTATAGGATTCGCGGAAATATGTTGAGATTTTGTTCATCGGTTAAAAATGTGAAAATGTGATGAATGTGGAAATGTGGAAATGAAAGAAGTATGATAAAATGATATGAACCTCGAATGGGTATTTTCACATTTTCATATTTCCACATTCATCACATTTTCCTCGCACGGGCACTAGGATTCGAACCCAGATCTAAGGTTTTGGAGACCTCTATTCTACCATTGAACTATGCCCGTAAGAAAGCTAAAAGCTATCTCGCCCTGGGCCAGACAGCTTTTAGTGATATTGCAAAGATATAAAATTATCTTTTATAATCCTTTTGCCAAGCCATTCGCTCAAGCCGAACCTGCGTTCAGGCGCCTAAAGCCAATACGCTTATTTCAGGATTTCGGTAACCTGGCCTGCGCCAACGGTACGGCCGCCTTCGCGGATAGCGAATTTCAGCCCTTTTTCCATGGCGATCGGCTGGATCAGCTTCACGGTCAGGGAAGTGTTATCGCCGGGCATCACCATTTCGGTTCCTGCAGGCAGTTCCACTTCGCCGGTAACGTCGGTGGTGCGGAAATAGAACTGGGGGCGGTATTTATTGAAGAAAGGAGTATGACGTCCGCCTTCTTCCTTGCTCAATACGTATACTTCGCATTTGAATTCAGTATGCGGAGTGATGGTACCAGGCTTACAGATGACCATACCGCGGCGGATATCTTTCTTTTCAATACCGCGCAGCAGCAATCCTGCATTGTCGCCGGCTTCGCCTTCTTCCAGCAGCTTGCGGAACATTTCCACGCCGGTTACAGTCGAGTTGAGCGGCTTATCCATCAATCCTACGATTTCCACGCCTTCACCTACTTTAATGCGTCCTCTTTCAATACGGCCGGTAGCAACGGTACCGCGGCCTTTAATTGAGAACACATCTTCGATTGGCATCAGGAAGGGTTTGTCGAGAGCGCGCTCGGGAATGATGAAGTACTTGT
>CAYYZJ010000578.1:0-4811 GCA_964475615.1 uncultured Flavitalea sp.
ACTATACGGAATGCCGCTTTTCAGGTAATCGCCGGTAGTGAGGTAATGAAACCCTTTTGCACTGTCGCCGCTGCGCTGTCCGCTGGGCGGGATGTAGACAGCATCGTTGCTATCTGGATAGAAAGCGGAAGAAAAAGCAAGACAGGCCAGTCCCAAACCAATGATCACAACACCTTTCTTCATAGATAGTATAAAATTAATTCAGGGCTTTAAAAAAACGCAAGGCGGGCCCTTATTATTTTGAACGCTGAACGCTAAACGCTGAACGCCGAACGCATAATGTTGCTATTTTGCCTTTCTGTCCTCAGCGTTCCGCGTTCGGCGTTTAGCGTTCCGCCTTACCGTACTTCTCCAGCATCTTCCTCAGATCCTCCAGGGTATTGATCTCATCGGGCTTTTTGTCCCTGCGCCAGCGGTTGATCCGCGGAAAGCGAAGCGCCACTCCCGATTTATGGCGGGTGGATGCTGCAATGCCTTCAAAAGCGATCTCGAAAACCAGCTCCGGCTTCACCGTTCTTACCGGGCCGAACTTTTCCAGCGAATTTCTTTTTACAAAATTATCCACTTCGGCAAATTCCTTATCGGTGAGGCCCGAATAGGCTTTGGTGAAGGTTACCAGCTTGTCGCCGTCCCTCACGGCAAAAGTATAATCGGTATAGAGATTGCTTCTTCTGCCGGAGCCTTTCTGCGCATATACCATCACGGCGTCGATGACCAACGGATCGATCTTCCATTTCCACCAGTCGCCTCTTTTCCTGCCTACCTGATAGATCGAATCCTTTTTTTTAAGCATGATGCCTTCGCTGCCCACTTCCCTCGATCTTGACCTTATGCCTGCAAGCTCATCCCAGTCGTTAAATTCAATGACAGGCGAAATCCTCAACACCGGCTGGCTTGCCTTGTGCACGATCTCCGTCAACAGGTTCCTTCTTTCATGCATCTGCCGCTCGCGGCAATCCTGTCCTTCATATTCCAGCACATCATAAGCAATAAATCCTACAGGAGCTTCAATGAGCTGCTTGCGGGTAACGTTTTTTCTTCCGATCCTCGTTTGCAGCGCGGCAAAAGGCAGGGGCGTGAAATCGATCGCATCGGTAAGCGATGGAGCAAGGCAGATGATCTCGCCATCGAGCACGGTGCCTTCCGGCAATACATTTTTCAGCGTCTCATATTCGGGAAATTTATCCGTCATCAATTCTTCTCCCCTGCTCCATACGAACAGTTGCCCGGAACGGATGATCAGTTGACCGCGGATGCCATCCCATTTCCATTCGGCTATCCATTGCCGTGGGTCGCCCAGACTGCCCAGCTCATCCTCGAGCGCATAAGCCAGATAAAAAGGATAGGGCTTTGAATAATCGGCCTGTGCAGCATGTTCGCTCAGCAGTTCTTCAAAGCCTACGGTGAACGGATCCCAGTTGCCGCTGATGCGATGGGCAATAACGGCAGGATCGAGCCTGACGGTCCTGGCCAGTGCATTCACCATGGTCTTCTGCGATACGCCGATCCGGAATCCGCCGGTGATGAGCTTGTTGAACACAAACCGTTCATTGCGCGTCATGGCATTCCAGGCTTCGAATATGAACTGCTTGCGGACGGCCTCATCTTCTTTTTCGATAGCGACCAGTTGCTCCAGATAATAATGAAGCGTATGCGGTTGATCGACGGGCTTGCCTTCGGGAAGCAGCAGGGCAATGGTCTCTGCCAGGTCGCCCACCGTATGATAGCTTTCTTCGAATAACCATTGGGGTAAGCCGGTAACCTCCGTGCACCATACCTGGAGTTGGGTGGTATTGACCGCGCGCCTGGGCCTGCGTCCGCTGAAAATGGCGATCACCCAAACTTTATCCTGATCATCGGCGTCCGCAAAATAGGCGCTCAATGCATCCAGCTTGTCATTGGTCTTGGTAGAGCTGCCCAGCTCAACCACCAGTCCGGCAAAAAGCCTGAACCCTTGGGCCTGCGCCGGAAGCTCCTGCGGCTGCTCGATATGTTGTTGCTGATCCTCCATCATTTTTATCCTTCCACGTCGGGCTCCGGAGCCAGTGTTTCTTCAACTCCGAATTCTGTTTTTACTTCTGCAGCAGTTATGCCATGCTCATTCAGATAGCGGCTGAATGCCGACTGAAAGCCGTGCGTTACAAAAACCTGCTGCGCTTCCGTTGCCCTGATCACATTCAGTAATCCGTTCCAGTCGGCATGATCGCTCAGGGCAAATCCGGCATCGGCATTCCTTCTCCGCTCATTTCCTCTTACCGGCATCCATCCGCTGCAAACGCCTTCTGCATAAGGGCTGAACCGCCTGATCCAGGGCGATCCGTCGGCGCCGGCAGGAGCAACGATCACGGCTCCTTCAAAAGTTTGTTTGGATGAAGCGTCGGCAATCACCCGTTTTACTTCAGGCAATGAAAATCCGGCATTGACCAATGCCTGGTGAATATTCCAGATGGCGCCGTGAACAAAGATATCGGGGCCCGTTGTTGCGAGACAAGGCAACAGGCGCTGGGCCTTGCCGAGGCTATACCCGATGAGCACCGAATTCTTGCCTTCCTTCCTGTTGCGCGCAATCCAGTGCTGGATATCGGTGAATATCTCGTCCTGCGGTTTCCATTTGTAGATAGGCAACCCGAAAGTGGATTCTGTAATGAACGCATGGCATTTCAGCGGTTCAAATGCGCCGCTCAGTCCGTCGTTCTCGATTTTATAATCGCCGCTGACCACCCAAACCTCGCCATTGTATTCAACCCTGACCTGTGATGAACCGATGATATGACCGGCAGGATGCAAGGTGACCTTTACCCCATTCAGGAATACCGGTTCATTCCATTCCACGGATTGATAATGATTATCCCCCAATCGCAGTTGCAGTAAGGGTTTGCTGAAATGATGGCAGAGATAATAATCGTTCCCCGGCCGCGCATGATCGCTGTGCGCATGCGTGATCACGGCTTTTTTCACAGGCTTCCAGGGATCGATATAAAAATCGCCCGGTGAACAATAAATGCCTTTATCCGTAAAGCTGAGCAAACCCATTTCACTACAATTTACGAATACGATTTCTCCCTGAATATCGATTCCGCAATTCAATACACGGCCACCACCGAGCCGTTCACCTGCTTAATGAAATACAATTTTTTGTTCTCGAAATAATCGAGCGTCATGGTCTGCTTGTTGAGGAATACCGGCTCGATATCGAAATCATTGAACACCTTGAACTTTTTTTCACCGATGCTTCCGGCCAGGTTGGAACCATGCAATTGCAGGAGCTTGCCGAAACGGTACAGGGTTTCATAACCGCGGAATACCATGTCGGAAGGGCGGGAATAAAATCTGGTTTTGAAATATTGGTTTATGGAGGCAACCAGGCTATCGTTGGGATTGATATAAAACGGCGTAGTATAATAGATCTCCTCATCGCTGTATGCAGGATCGGAAAAATCAATGGCGTCCCAGGTGGGCATGCCGAATACTTTGGTTTGATAGGTTTTATAAACAGAAGCGAATTGCGCGCATATCGTCTTGCCGAAACCCTCGTCCAGGCTGCCCACGATGCAGATCGTTTTCTGCATACTGTCGAGATAAGGCACCAGTTGGTTCACTGTGAAAGGCTCATCCAGCGTAATATATTTCAGGTTCAGCGGAACCGATGCGGTATTTTTTTCGACCTGGTTGAAATAATCCCTCAGCCGGTCTTCCTGCGCGCCTTTTTTGCGGAAGACATAAATATTTGACGTGGCATAATTCCGCTGTATGAATTTATACAAGGCCTCGCAATGCGATCTCAGCGTGGAGTTGAGGATCACATAATCGGGATTGTTGGTGATGCCTGCATCGTTGGGATAATTGACATTGATGAACGGAATATTTTTTTTTGCTGCAACAGAAGCGATCTTCCAGAGATCGGGCGGCACTACATGACCGATGATCAGTTCTGTTTGCGCAAAATCCGGGCTTTGCAAAACCTGCTCCACGCTTTGCGAAGCCGACCGGGTATCGTATACGCTCACATCCAGCGGCACTTTTTCTGCCTCCAGTGAATCGATGGCCAGTTGGGCGCCTTCATAGAATTCCAGTCCGGGATTGATGAATTTGGGAAAATTCTTTTCATAGCGGTAATTGGACAGGGAATCGAAAGCCGAATCGAGATAGAGCGGAGTGAAGATGGCGATGTGATGACGCTGAATGGAATCGGGCTGCGCATGAATGCCTGCAACCGAGGCAAAAAATAAAATATAGATGAAAAAATATTTCATAATCATTCCCATTCGATCGTTGACGGCGGCTTGCTGCTGATATCGTACACCACCCGGTTGATGCCTTTCACGTTATTGATGATCTCGTTGGAAATGGCGGCAAGAAAATCGTAAGGCAGGTGTGCCCAATCTGCCGTCATTCCATCAACGGAAGTCACTGCCCGGAGTGCAACGGTGTATTCATAGGTTCTTTCATCGCCCATCACGCCCACGCTTTTCACCGGCAGCAGGATCGCTCCTGCCTGCCATACGCTGGAATACAGATGATGTTCTTTCAATCCGCGGATATAGATATGATCTGCTTCCTGCAGCAGCTTTACTTTTTCTTCGGTTACTGCTCCCAGTATGCGGATGGCCAGTCCGGGCCCGGGGAAGGGATGCCTTTGCAGCATCTCGTCGGGTATCCCCAGCTCATGGCCCACTCTCCTCACTTCGTCCTTGAACAGGAAGCGGAGCGGCTCCACCAGCTCCAAGCGCATTTTTTTCGGGAGGCCGCCCACATTGTGGTGCGATTTGATGGTAACGGATGGCCCGTGAACGGAAACGCTTTCGATCACA
>CAYYZJ010000579.1:0-4152 GCA_964475615.1 uncultured Flavitalea sp.
AACGCACAGCACGCGATGCCGAGAAAATAATCTCCTGTTCCTCCCAGGCTTTCCTGCAGCCATCCTTCCACGCTCAGTTTTTTAAGCCGGCTCACTATGGCATCGGGAATATTCAGGAAAGCGAACAGCACGCCCATGAGCGCGCCTCCGGCTACCAGCCCGGTTGCAAACAGATTGCCTTTCTCCAGGTCTTCTTCTCCCTCCCTGAGCTTTTGTCCTCTTTTTTTCTTGATGCCGTCTGCAATGCCCCGGATAATGCCGCCGATAAAAATAGGCAATGTGGTTGATAAAGGAAGATAAACACCGATGGCAAAGCTGAGCGATCTGATGCCGCAAAGCTCGATGACGATGGCAAGAAAAGCGCCGACGATCACGAAGTTCCAGTCGAGATTGAAAGAAAGAATGCCTTTGATCAGCGTCGCCATCAGCGTGGCCTGCGGCGCATTGTATTCGGTGCCGATCATGTGCTGCACGCCTTTGGCAGCCATTTCGGAATTGGGAATGTCGAGTGTTTTTACTGTAAAGCCGATAGCAATAGCGGAAACAATTGCTCCGATGAACAGCGCGAGCTGCTGATATCTCGGCGTGGCCCCGACCAGATAACCTGTTTTCAAATCCTGCGAAGTTCCGCCTGCATTGGCCGCTGCAATGCAAACCATGCCTCCTACCACGAGGGCCATCGGTTCATATACTTTACCGCTCCAGCCAACAGCAATAAAAATTAAGCAGGTAGACATGACCGTGGCAATGGCCATGCCGCTGATCGGATTATTGGTAGTGCCGATGAGCCCTACAATGCGTGAAGATACGGTAACGAAGAAAGCGCCGAACAGCACGATCAATATGCCGATCAGCAGCCGGTTGAAAATGGAATTGCCGGGGATGATGGTGAGCAGCGAAATGAGTATGACCAGCGCAATGGATCCGAACAGCACCACTTTTATGCTAAGGTCGCGCTCCGTGCGCAGGCGGCTGTCGGCGCCTCTTTCTTTTACGGCGCCAATGCTTTCCCGGAAAGAGGAGATGATGGTGGGCAATGTCTTGATCAACGCAATAAAACCGCCGGCTGCAACGGTGCCTGCGCCGATCTGCCGGATATAAGCACGATAGATGGCTTCGGCCTTATCGGCGAAAGTCCTGGTAACAGGATCCCATGCGCCGTTCCTGGTGGTGGCTGCAGCGATATCATGGATCATTCCAAGCTTGAGCTGCTGCTGCGCGATCACGATGTCCGGGATGAGCGAAGCAAGCAAGGGCTGCATTACCAGCCAGCTCAGTATGCTTCCGGCAACGAGCACGCCGGAAATGCGCGGGCCGATAATATAACCCACACCCATGTATTCGGGCGTAATATCGGCCGATACCTTGGCTGCGGGAAAATAGGCATTGGCCCTGCCTGTGCTGAATGCAGGCGTTTCTGCGATCACCCTGAACATCCGTTGCAGCAAGGCATATACAAATGCAAATCCCAGCCCCTGGAATGCCGTCCTCGCAAAATCGCCGCCTTTTTCACCGGCTTTCAATACCGAAGCGCAGGCCGTGCCTTCGGGATAAGGAAGCGCTTCGTGTTCTTTTACGATCAGTGAGCGGCGCAGCGGGATCATCATCAGCGTGCCCAGCATACCGCCGAAAATGGCCAGGATGAAGATAACGGTATAATCGAAAAAGCCGGTGGCGTCTGCAGTAGACAGAAAAAGAAATCCAGGCAGCGTAAACACTACGCCGCCTGCAATGCTTTCTCCCGCCGAACCCGTGGTTTGAATGATATTATTTTCAAGAATAGTGGTATGAAAGAGGCGCCGCCCCAGCGTAATGGCGATCACAGCAATGGGAATGGAAGCGCTGACGGTAAGCCCGGCCTTCAATGCCAGATATACGGTGGATGCGCCGAAGAGGATGCCGAAAATACTGCCCATCAGCAGGGCCTTGAACGTAAATTCCTTCATTACTGTTTCGGGTGCAACAAAGGGTTGGAATTTTTTTTCAGCCATAACAGAAAATTTAGTGATTGATTCAGGGGTTCATCATGGACTGCAGTTTTTTACTCAGCAGGAACAGGATCAGCGCTGCCAGTCCCGCCATGAACACGAAAAACATAAAGAAATCGTACAGGTTGCTGATGTGATAACCGAGGAAAGAAGTGGTCTTGCCGTTTTCAGGATACAAGGCGCTCAGTGAGCCCGCCAGCTTATTGCCGAATGCATTGGCCGTAAACCATACCGCCATCAGCAGGGAAGCGAATTTAACAGGCGAGAGCTTGTTCACCAGCGATAGTCCAATCGGCGATAAGCACAATTCACCGCAGGTATGCAATGCATAAAGTATCGTAAGCCAGATCATGCTCACTTTTATTCCGGGCCTTACGTTCTTTACGCCATAAGCGATCCACAGATAACCCAGGGCCATGAACAAAAGGCCCAGCGCCATTTTGGTGGGAGAAGAAGGCTCGCGCCTGCCCAGCTTCAGCCAAAGCCAGGCAAAGAAAGGAGCGAAGAGCACGATGAATACCGATTCAAACGACTGGAACCAGCTCGTAGGCAGCTCTTCCTGGCTCACATAATGGATGCCGTGCGTAAACAGATAAATATTCCCCGCTATAACGGCAATGCATAGCAGCAGTAAAAGGCCATATAAAGTTATCCGGATCTCTTTATGATAATCTCCGGATAAATTTTTTGAAATCTTTTTATACAGTGTGAAAGCATAATACAATAAAGCCAGTGAGAGCATGCTGATCAGCCATACCGGTATTTTCAGGCCGAGATGCCGGTTGGTCTGTTCCTCGGCAAAAAAGACCAGCGAAGCGCCCGTTTGTTCAAACGCGCTCCAGAAAAAGATCACGAAAAAACAAACGATCACGATAACGATCACTCCATTCCTTTCCGTGCGGGTCAGGGATTTATCGGCATAAATGATGGCGGGAATAATGACGGAGCAGGCGATCAGCAGGTAAAACAGGTAGCTGAACACTTTGGCATCGATATAAAAAAGACCGATGATGATCGCTGAAATGATGGCAAGCCCTATCACCGTTAACACCGGCGACCTGAATTTTTCAGACACCGCATGCTCAGGCCTTAATCCCAGCACCTTGTTCTGCGGGTTCACCACATATTTCCGGTGAAATACGAGCTGCACGATCACGCTCATGATAATGGCAATGGCTGCCGCCAGAAAAGCCCATCTGAAATCGGCCGGATTGCCGGTATTGCCCACCCATCCGCAGATAAGCGGGCCAACGGCCCCGCCGGTATTGATGCCCATATAAAAAATAGTGTAGGCCGCATCCTTGCGCTTATCGGCAGCAGTGTACAGGTGGCCAACCATCGAAGAGATATTGGGTTTGAAAAAACCATTGCCGGCAATCATACATCCCAGTCCCGAATAAAACAGCAGGGATGCCAGCCCGGGCGAGCTCTTATATATGGAACCGCAGCAAAACAGGATCAGCTCGGCAATGGCCATTACAATGCCGCCGGCAATAATAGCGCGTTGATTGCCCCAGTAACGGTCGGCAACATATCCGCCCAGCAGTCCGGAAAGCCAGATCATGCTGATATAGCTGCCATAAAGATTGGATGCAAAAACCTTATCGAACAAAAGCGCCTGGGTCATGAACAGCATGAGGATGGCCCTCATGCCATAGTAGTTGAACCGTTCCCACATTTCTGTAGCAAATAAAACATAAAGGCCGGGGGGATGGCCTTTGCGCGACACTTGATCCATAAGCGGTTTTTATACAGCAGAGCCGAATTGAAAAAAACAATGGCGTAAAATACAGATAAAAAACTATACGCAGCATTGTGCTATACCGTTATAAAAATATTTTTTTGATATGGGTATGAATCTCGAATTTCGGGCTCAAATCAATAACGCTGGGCAAAAGCATGGCGAGTTTACATCCGACCAAATAAAAACCAATATTAAGGAATGAATATTTTGTTATTAGGCTCTGGCGGCAGGGAACACGCTTTAGCATGGAAGATCAGTCAAAGCAGGCATTGCACAAAACTGTTTATTGCTCCCGGCAATGCCGGAACCCGCGACTGCGGCACCAATCTCGATCTTTCCCCGGTCGATTTCGAAGGCATCAAAAAATGCTGCATCGATGAATCGATCGGCATGGTGATAGTGGGGCCCGAAGAGCCATTG
>CAYYZJ010000580.1:0-6464 GCA_964475615.1 uncultured Flavitalea sp.
CGATACCGCATCTTCCCAAAAAGGATTCATCATTTCAGTAACGGCCATCGGGGAAGTGGCGCCCGACAAGTACGTCAGGAGAAGCACGGCAAAAAAAGGCGATCTGCTCTGCTGCAGCGGCGATCTCGGCGCAGCTTACCTGGGACTGGTATTCCTGGAAAGAGAAAAAAAGATCTTTCTCGAAAACCCGCAGGTCAAGCCCGACCTGGAAGGAGAGAAATATGTGATCGGCAGGCTGCTGAAGCCGGAGGCAAGAAAAGACATCATTGGCTTTTTCGAGAAATCGCAGATCATGCCCACTTCCATGATGGATATCAGCGATGGACTGAGCTCCGAAATACTGCATATCTGCAAGCAAAGCGAACTGGGTTGTGTATTGTATGAAGAAAAGATACCTATTGCTGAAGAAACCCGCCAGGCCGCCTTCAAATTCGAGCTCGACCCGACAGCCTGCGCCCTGAGCGGAGGAGAGGATTATGAGCTGCTTTTTACGATCGGGCAGGGCGATTATGAGAAGCTGCTCATCAATGAGCAGATCAGCGTGATCGGGTATATGACCGAACCGGAAAAAGGGAAAAAGATATTCACCAAAGGCGGCAACAGCTTCGATATTACTGCACAGGGATGGAATGCATTCCGGAATAATGCGCTATGAAAAAGCAATATTGGTTCGTCTTTATTCCCCTTGCCTGCCTGCTGTCCTGCAGCACGTCAAAAAAGGCTTTCGATCCGGATAGAAAATTTCCGCCGGATGCATTGAGGCAGGATTACCAGTTGTTCAGAAAGATCCTGGAAGATTCTCATCCAAGCCTCTATTGGTATACCGGCAAGGACAGTATGGATTATTATTTCGATCATGGATATGCGCAGATCACCGATTCCATGACCGAACCCCGGTTCAAGACCTTGCTGAGCGCTGTTATTACCAGGATCGATTGCGGGCATACTGCGGTGAGATATTCCCAAAAATACAGCAAATACCTCGACACTGCCAAGCTGAAAGCCTTTCCGCTTTTGCTTAAATTCTGGGGCGATACGATGGCGGTGACGGCCAATCTCAACAGGCGGGATTCCATACTCAAAAGAGGCACCGTTATCAAAAGCATCAACGGATGGTCGCAAGCGCAGCTCAGGGATACTTTTTTCAATTACATTATCACAGACGGATATGATCTTTGCGGCAAATACCAGTCGCTGAGCACGGGTTTTACTTTCTCCAATCTGTATAAGAACCTGTTCGGATTGCCGGCCAGGTTCAACATCACGTATCTCGACAGCCTGGGCATGGAAAAGCAGGCCAGCATTCCTGTTTATGATTTCAAGGCAGATACCCTGAGCCGGATAGGCATTGCCATGCCCAACAGGCGGAAGAAAAAAAAGAGAAGTCCACCGAGGCTGGGCTTCCTGGCAGCAAGGGATCTTTCGATAGATACTGTTCCCAGCACGGCATTCATGACGCTCAATACCTTTGAGCGGGGCAATCATCTCCGGCGTTTTTTCCGCCGTTCTTTCAAGACCCTGGAACAAAACCATATCCGCAACCTGATCATCGATGTGCGATCCAATGGCGGCGGCGATGCTTCCTACTCCACGCTGCTTACCCGGTATATCATCGATAAAAAATTCAAGCTGGCCGATTCTTTGTATGCATTGAACCGGGGCAGCCGGTACAATAAGTATATCGGCAAAAGCCGGCTTTATTATTTGATGATGCTTTTTGTTACCCGTAAACGGGATGACGGGAAATATCATTTCGGCTATTTTGAACGGCATTATTTCAAGCCGAAAAAAGCGCATCATTATAACGGCAATGTATATGTGCTGATCGGCGGGAATTCTTTTTCGGCGACCACCTTGTTTGCAGGCGCCCTGAAAGGGCAATCGAATGTGACCCTGGTAGGCGAGGAAACCGGCGGGGGCTATTACGGGAATACGGCCTGGATCATTCCCGATGTAACTTTGCCGAATACGAAGATCGGATTCAGGCTGCCCAAGTTCAGGCTGGTCATTGACAGGAACAGGGAGAAGAACGGAAGAGGGGTGATGCCGGATGTATGGGCCCTCCCATCTTCCGATGCCATTCGCAAAGGGATCGATTTCAAGGCGGCTGCGGCAAGAGCGCTGATCGAAAACCGGGTTACGCAAAACAAATAATATAACGACATGATGCCATACCTGAAAAAAATAGCGCCGGCCTGTTTTTTCCTGATTTGCTGTTATTGCGTGCAGGCGCAGTCTTCATTGGCAACAGCGCAGCTTAAAAGCCTGCGCGGCGCAGTGGTTTCCTTTGCATCTGTAGCTCCCAGGGATACGCTGGTATTGGTTTGCCTTTGGTCTACCAATTCCGATGTCAGCATCGATGAGCTGAATGCCATCAATAAAAAATATGAGAAAGGGAAGGCTTCGGCGCCGTTCAGGTTACTGGCCATTTCTGTTGACGAAGGAAAATCCGCCAACCGCGTAAAGGCAACGGCCAATATGAATGACTGGAAATTCGATGTGCTGACCGATATCAATGGCGATCTGAAAAATGCGCTCAATGCAGGCAATCCGCCGCAATCGATGATCATCAGGAATCAAAAGGTCATTTATCAGCAGGCCGGATATGAGGCAGGAACAGAGGATTATCTGCTGGAAAAAATACGATCGCTGGCATCGGGTCATCAATGATTTATTCTCCGGCCACGATCACCTGCCTGAGGTTCAGTTGATCGTCTATCAACACAAAATCAGCTTCTGCGCCCGGCGCTATGCAGCCCCATTTTTTTTCCGAACCCATTAACCTGGCCGGGTAATGCGAAGCCATGCGCAGGGCTTCGGGCAAGGGGATGCCTACTTCTTCAACGCCGTTGCGCACGCATTGCAGCATGTTGAGTGCGGAGCCGGAGAGGGTGCCGTCAAGGAGTGTATAGCGGTTGCCCTTGAATACATGCTGATATTCTCCGTGCAATACTTCGGTTACAGCATCGGTGATAAAGAACAGGCGTTCTCCCATGATCTTTTTACTGATCCTTATTGAGGCAAAGTCCACATGAATACCATCGCAGACCACGCTGCTCATGACATCGGGATGATCGTAGATGGCTCCTACCATGCCGGGCTCCCGGCCCTGCAGGGGCGACATGGCATTGAAGAGATGGGTGGCGGCAGGAATGCCCTGGTAAAAACCATTTATGGCCTGTTCATAGCTGGCATTGCTATGACCGGCGGAGATGAGGATATTGTTTTTCATTAGCAGCGCGATCACTTCAGCGCTGCATTGTTCAGGCGCGAGCGTCATCATGCTGATCACGCCTTTTCCTTTTTGCAGCAGCATCTGCACTTCTTCGATCGTGGGTTTCTTGATGAATTTTTCAAGGTGCGCTCCTTTTTTTACCGGGTTAATATAAGGGCCTTCGAGATGCAATCCCAATAATCCCTTTCCTCCTCCGGCCCGGTATTGCTTCACCACTTCAATGCCTTTCAGGAATTTTTCGATCGAGTTGGTGGCCATGGTGATCATGAAACGCGTACAGCCGCCCTGCAGGCAGTATTCATAAGTGGCGTCCAGCGATTCGGTGGTCAGCTCGGTGGAAAACAGCTTTCCGTTACCGCCATAAAGCTGCAGGTCGATGAATGCGGGGGCCAGCATGTATTCTGCCGATTCCCTGATCAGATAGCCGCCCGGTATATCCGAAACCGGAACCAATGCAGTTACTGTTCCATCCCTGACCAGCACTGCTTTGTTGGTGAGGATTTCCCGGCCTGTAAAGATTTCGTGGGCAATGAAGGCTGTATTCATAAATGCAATTAAGGTTCTATCAGAAAAAGGTCGGCATCTTTCCAGAAGGGAAATTTTTCACGCACTTCAAGCAGTTGCTCTTTTTGCAGGGTAAAGGTAAGAACGGCTTCTTCATCGGCGGCATGCCGGCAAATGGCTCCCAGCGGATCAACGATCATGGAATCGCCGTTATGGTAAATGCCGTGGCCGTCATGGCCCACCCGATTTACGCCGGCAACATAACACTGGTTTTCGATGGCCCTTGCCTGTAAGAGGGTTTTCCAGGCATGGCTGCGCTTTTCGGGCCAGTTGGCTACATAGATCAGCAGGTCATATTCCGGGCCGGCAGGTCGATCCTGCCCTGCACCGGTCTGCTGCCTGGCCCAGACCGGGAAGCGCAGGTCATAACAAACCTGCAGGTTGATCTTCCATCCGTTTGCCGATGCGATCAGCCGTTTGTTTCCGGGAGTATATTTTTTATCTTCTCCTCCGTAGGCGAACAGATGCCGTTTGTCATACCATCCGGACTGGCCGTTCGGAAGCATCCAGACCAGGCGGTTGAAATAATAGCCCTCTTCTTCGATGATCAATGACCCGGTGATGATGATCTTTTTTTCAGAAGCTGTTTTCTTCATCCAGCTTATGGCAGGGCCATCCATTTTTTCGGCGAGCTTTTCGGGATGCATGCTGAAGCCGGTGCTGAACATTTCGGGAAGGATGACGAGCTCGGTCTTTTCTTTTATGGAATCGATCTTTTCCCTGAACCCGTTCAGGTTGGCTGTCTTATCTTCCCATTTAAGATCTGCCTGGAGCATTGTTATGGTGAGGCCGGACATGGTAGGCTTTTGGCAAAAATACAAGAGCCTGTGCAATAGACCAGCTCCTGTTTTGTGAAGGCAAGGTTTCGTTCAGTGTCTGTAACTGCGGCCCTGGCCTCTTCCAATATAAAAACACAAGCTTAATAACCTTATTAATCACAAGTAATTAACACTTGCTTCCCCAATATGCTGGCAGTGCAGTTATCTATTGGGCATTAACCAAAAATCAGTAGTTTCGCCGAAAGACCTACTTACATGAAGTTCATCGTTTCCTCATCGGCTTTATTGAAACAACTGCAGCAGATCAACGGAGTGATCAATGCCAATACGGTATTGCCCATACTGGAAGATTTTTTGTTTGAAGTAGAAAAGAACAAGCTCACGGTAGTAGCCACGGACCTGGAAACGGTGATGAAAGTGCAACTGGAGGTAGAGGCCAAGGAAAGCGGAAGGGTTTGCATTCCTGCAAGGATATTGACTGATTCGCTGAAGAACATTCCCGACCAGCCGCTCACATTCAATATCGATAAACATTTCGGCGTTGAGATCACCAGCGATAACGGCAAATACAAAGTGATGGGAGAGAATCCCGATAATTTCCCCAAAGAGCCTTCGGCGGATGATACCACTTCGTTCACTGCCACTGCTGCTGCGCTGGTAACAGCCATCAATAAAACCTTGTTTGCCGTAAGCAATGATGATCTGCGGCCGGCCATGACCGGTGTATATTTCGAGATGGATAAAAAGGGATTGCAGCTTGTAGCCACCGACGCGCACCGGCTGGTGCGTTATAAACGCAAAGACATCAGTTGCCCGAAAACGGAATCGATGATCGTTCCGAAAAAGCCGCTCAACCTGCTGAAATCGGCATTGCCCCATAATGAAGATGCCATCACCATCAACTACAACAGCAATCATCTTTTCGTGCAGCATGGCAGTACGCAAATGAGCTGCCGGCTCATCGATGCAAGGTTCCCCGATTATAAAGTGGTGATCCCTGCCGATAATCCCTTCCGGCTGACGGTGAACCGCAATGATTTCCAGAGCGCCCTGCGCAGGGTCAGCATTTTCAGCAATAAGAGCACCAACCAGGTGCTGCTGAGCATTCAGGGAAGCGAACTGCAGTTGGCGGCACAGGACGTTGATTTTTCTTTTGAAGGGAATGAAAGAATGAAATGTCAGTATGATGGAGAAGATCTGTCGATCGCATTTAATGCCAAGTTCCTGATCGAAATGCTGGGCTCTGTTGATTCGGATGAAATCAGAATGGAACTGGCAACTCCTACCAAGGCTGGTATCATTAAGCCGACAGAGCAGGATGAGAATGAGGAATTGCTGATGCTGGTGATGCCGTTGATGCTGAACAGTTAGTTCTTATTGCAAAGGAACTGGAAAGGCTTTAGTTCCTGCAGCCTGGCGATCTGGAGCAAGGCCGGCTGCTTCCTGATGATTTTATACTTGTTCATATCAAACACTTCATGCGCAATACAGAATGTATCTACCGTTTCATAATGAAACAGCAGTTCATTCAACTGCTCGAGCTCCTGCTCCATAAATTGTTCGGTGGCAAATTCGTCTTTAACGAGAACAAGCAAATCTCTGTTTAGAGTTTTCATTCGATTAGATTTTAATAACCAACCATGCCTTTGTTTAAACCGCAGCCGCATTTTTTACTTGAGCCCCCAATGCGGTTACCGGAACTGCAGCTTACCGTTACAATGGTAATCATTATTAGTAAAAAAATCAATAGCAGATTGAGCTTTTTCATGGATTACTCTCCTGCTAAATTAACTATTTTGTAGCGCAAATAGTATTCCCGATTGCCCAATATTTCAAATTTAACAATACCGGAAGCCCGGAAACCCCGGGTGCTGGTGGCCCCGCTC
>CAYYZJ010000581.1:0-3643 GCA_964475615.1 uncultured Flavitalea sp.
ATGGAAAACAAGGAAACGACCCGTAAAGCTCTTGAAGGATTAATAGTTCAACTGTAAAGCTTTTTCAGTATTATTGCTCTTTACTGTAAAGCCTATCCAGTATTATTCTCCCAACTGTAAAGTTTTTTCAGGATAAGACAAAGAGCAGATAAGCCAGAGATAACCCAGAGATAAGCCAGTGATAAGCCACAGATAACCCAGACTTTAAAAGCGCTGGCTTATCTCTGACTTATCCTTGCCTTTATCCTGGTTTATGCCCAGTAGGCGTCGCTGCTGATCTGCCTGCTGCTTACTCCTCTTTGACGCAGATATTTCCTGAAGCGCTGGATCGACGCTACTCTTCCTGCAAGATAGAACCTTGCATTCTTCCAGGCAGCCCAGCAGTCGGGATGCATGTCTTCCATCCAGGCAATGGCCTCGCCGGCAGGATTGTCGGGATGCGATTGTACGGTATCCAGCATCAGCCGCAGCTTGCTTAATGCATCCTGGTTTTCTTCACTAAGCTCCAGCACGCCGAAATATTCCTTGTCTTCCTCAAGCGCCCGTTCTTTCAGTAAATTGAACAGGCCGATCGATGTTTCATCGCCAAAAAAGAAATGATGACTGGCTTCATTATCGAAGCGCATGCCTCCATCGGGCCTGAACAGTTTTACCTGGTCGCCTGATTTCAGATTTTCCGCCCACTCGCTGCCCGGCCCTTTTCCGTGAAGATGGATCAGCAATTGACAAAGGCCTTTTTCTTTATCGAAAAAGGTTGGAGTATAATGCCGGAAATCGAGATCTGTTACGCGTATTTTAATATCCTGCCCGGGTACAAAACGCATATCGCTCAATTCACCCTGCATGGTGATCAGTTTCAACTGCGGCGAGAGCAGGCTCGTTCCGGTTACCTGCACCGTATGAAATAAATGGCTGAACACTGTTTCCATCGTGCTGCCCAGCCATGAACTTAATGTTGACATAAGAATGTATTGTGGTTTTCTGGTTAACTTTATGCAAAATAGATTTGAATGATCAAATTGCCGTTGCATGAAACGGATGAAAATTGGCAATAAACGGATTTTTGTATGGGGATGAACATTTATGATTCGAGAGGCAGGCATATCAATGCTGGCAGCCATTTCAACTATGACATGATCAATCAGCCGCTGGTAACGGAAAAAAGGAATACCTACAGCTTTCCTTTCGGCGATGCGGAGATCGTGCTGATCGGATTTTCGGGCGTTTTTATTGTGTATGGCGATCTGATGCTCAAGCACAGCGAACGCCTTCGCTTCAAGCCAACCGATGATGAGCCTGAGATGGATCTGGTGGAGCTTCATTTTTCTCTTTCCGGAAAAGGGGTGATGGAAAATTATATCACGGGCCGCAAACATATTGTGCAGCCCAATCATCACAACATGATCTATGCGCCGCAGTTCGACGGCATCGGCGAATATCCCAGCAATGAACGCTACCGCTTTTTTGAGCTGCATTTCACTACGGAGAAATTCCTGGAGCTGGCAAAAGACAGTTGCCGCTCGCTCATGCAGTTTGCCGACCAGGTGGCCAACAATAAAATAGCCGAGCTCTCGCAGGAGAACATGCCTATTTCCTTTGCCATGCATACCTGTATTAAGGAGATCATGGAATGCAGATTTACCGGCGGATTGAAACTGCTTTTTCTTCAGTCGAAATGTGTTGAGCTGCTGACCCTGCAGGCGCAGGCTTTTGAGGAATCGGAGCAGCAGGCTCCTACCCGGATCATCCGCTCGGCCTATGACATCGATTGTATTCATTATGCAAGGGAATACCTGCTGCAGCACGCCAGCCAACCCCCATCCCTAACCGAACTTTCCAGGATAGCCGGCATCAATGAATTCAAGCTGAAAAAAGGATTCAAGGAAGTCTATCACTATACGGTCTTCGGATACCTGAACGATTACCGCCTGCAACAGTCCCGCGAAATGCTGACGGCAGGCATCAGCATCAAGGATGTGGCAGACAGCCTGGGATATTCGTCCGTTCAGCATTTCAGCAATGCATTCAGGAAAAAATTCGGCATCCCGCCGGGGAAAATAAACAAATAATATCGCTCATGATGAACCGGATGCTTATGTGATTTTACAGCAATGGGGCAATTAGTCTGCGCCGGCACAACATAATTTGCAGTTTTTTACGTTCTTGTACCGGTACCCTTTTTACAACAAATCCAATATTCATGAAAAAGATATTTACTCTCCTTTTCACAGGGATCCTTTTGTCCTGTGTATTGCCCGCCATGGCCCAGAAACCGGGCAAGATGTTCAGCGCAGGTTTCGGTATTGAAGGAGGATGGCCGGTCGGCGATCTGAAAAATTCCTATGGCGGTTACGGAGGCGTTACAGCCCGCTTTGCCCTCCGCGCAGGCCCCGGCTTTGCTACATTTACTACCGGCGGCATCCTGTTTGCTCCCAAAGACGTGTATAACGATTATGTGAAGATAGCTGTTCAGGTTCCCTTTAAGGCCGGATACAAGTATATTTTTCTGAGACATCTTTTTGTAATGGGTGAATTGGGCTATTCTTCCTATATAACCTATTACAACGACGGCGATAGCTATGAAGATGATATAAAACACAGTTCAACCGGCGGTTTCACTTTTGCTCCCACAGTAGGCGCACAATGGGGCGTGTTTGAGGTAGGCCTGCGCTATGAATCCACTCATGTGGATGGCGGCAATGCTTCCTATGTTGGCGTGCGTGCGGGTTTCAATTTCTAACTGCCATCCAATATTCTAAAAACCGGCGATGAGATATTTTTTTATTCTGCTTCTTTTACTGTGCATAGGCTCGCAAACCTATGCACAGTTCGGCTGCTATCAGCATTCCAGGCTTTATATATTCGACAAGAACAGCCAGCCCAGGCATTTCACCGAAAGGCTGGGCAACCATCCTGAATTCCCTTTTCTGCAGGAGATCAACGGCGTAACCACGCCGGCCCTTTTTATCAAGGCCATCCGCGATCCGGAAAAGCAACGCAAGTATGCCCGCGAGTTCAAGGCCTTTGACCTGTTGCTGCACAATTCGGGATTCAAGCATGGATACAAAGACCTCAGTGAAAGGAACGTGGAGGATATGTTCATCACCTATGGAACCATCGGCAACCTGGGTTTTTATGATAAACAGAAAGACCTGATCAATTATATCTACGTGCGGCTCGATCCGGCCGGCGAGCCCATTGAAGGCGTTGCCGCCTGGAGGCTTACCAATGCTTCAGGATGCTATCTCTATATCCTGCATACCTGCGGAAATGCTTTCTACCCCTATAATCCCGGCGATTGCTGCAAGGCCATTACCGTACAAAGCCAGGTGAAGCTGCCGGCGCAAAAAGATTCCGTCGACCGCGTGTTGCATCTTACCCTTAATTCCTATCAGGCAAGCATAAACGCTTCCAGAAAGAAAAAGAACGGGTACGATACGCTCGTTAAGCTCATCAGGCATAAGGATACACTGGTTCATATCAGGGACAGCCGCGGGTTTCCGCTGAAGCTGCAGCCCGGCGAAGAACTGAATAAGGTATTGATCTGCAGGGATACCGTACTGCAGTTGTATACGCAATTCACGATCGACAGTGCAGCCCTGGTCAATAACAAGCTCGACTATGTTCTGTCGGATACCATTTA
>CAYYZJ010000582.1:0-2232 GCA_964475615.1 uncultured Flavitalea sp.
ATGTTATTGCTTTTCCCGTATGCAATGGTTTGGCGAAACCGATGTACTGCAAATACTCCGGCAATTTTGTGATGACAATTTTGGTAAGTCGTCTGTAGTTATTTATAATATGCTTGAACGCTGGGGCATTCATTATAAACTTCATTTTGAATTGCCTAATTCACTGCATGCAATACAAGCTGCTTACAGGCTCGAAACGGATCACCAGGTGCAAAAGCGACTCGACGAACTGAAAGCTGCTGTGCAATATGCAGCCCTCCAGGATTGGGCGTTGAGCAGTATGACAAAACCCGGGAGTGAGCAGCGAACTGACAGCCTAATGAGTTTTATATGGTCGGTGTATGATCTGGGTATCATTAATACCGCTATCATCAGTGATCTTATCCGGCAACGGATGCTGGTCGCGAAATTGAAGAATACAGGAAACTGGAATATCAATGCAGCTGAAAGGTACCGTGAATTTTGGTTATCTGCATACAGGCACCCCATAACCGAACCGTTACCCGGTTCTATCACGAACCCGTCTTCCTACCCAGTATTACCCGGGGTGTCTTATCCGTTGCAAGACGAAAAAATGATTGATTCCTTCCTGTCCAGCAGTCATAAAATGCCGGCCACGGACAGCGTCACATTGCGTTCCCCGGCGCAGCTAAGCGGCTCCCTACTCGCTGATCAATCAGGTACTATCCAGTTTGATATTACACGGTTAACTCCGCTAAAGAATGCCGGGCAGATCCCGGTGGTTGTTTTATATGATGAAGCAGGAGTGTATTACGGTTACCGTGAAATCGGCCCGGGGATGCTCCCACAAAAAATCCTATTCAACCATCTCCGGGCAAACAGCCGGTACCAGTTTACTTTTTTTGCCGGGGGTAATTTTGTTATGACGGTTGTCAACAGGTCTTTTTTACTGGACGGCGATTTGCCAGGGGGGACGGGTGTGAAATTATTAAGTCATCAGCAGCCTGTATTCTTATTTGCCGGAAAGGGGTACCCGCATTTTTTGAATGTCGCCGGCTTTGCCGGCAAGCTACTAAATGCATCCGGCGGAGTTGTACTTGATAAGCCTGCCCGTTCTGCTGCCCGGAACGATATTTATCAATGCAATGACGGAGGATTTTTCCTGAACATCAAATCCAAAAGCGACCAGCCTTTTACTGTGCAGGGATGGACTACAAGGACAATTTATGGATTCTTTCCTCCGGTGTCAAATGCGTATGAGTGATGGTCTTACAGGAATGGAAGATGTTTGAATGCGTAAGGATTTTGGTAAACAGCACTGTTACAAGCATGGTTTTAGTGACATTACCGGGAATGTCGAACGTAAACTTCTTTAGGTTTATTACCACTGATTTTTGCAGCAAGCCCTACCGTTATTTTTTGTGTCATTCATCAGGCCCTGCTTGCTGTTTTCAAAACAGCGATATTTGTGCATGCCAAACAACGCAGAACGCCTGGCCAACTTCATGCCGGGAGTTGGCTTGAGCCAGCGTTGCTTCATGGCTAAACCGTGAATTAAAACAACAAAGCAAGAAAATCTCAACTTCTTACTACTTTTCATGATTATAAAGAGGGAGAATTACTAATCATTCCAGCATCAAAGAAAGGGTAGTAGTTTTTTTGTCGGCCGACTCTTGTACCAGGTCAGTAAGATGCCGAGCGCATAGAAGGGCAGGCAGGGAATTTTGTAGCGGGACAGGGCGCCGAAATTGGCAGAGGTATAGCCTACGGCAAAGCCAAAGGCCAGGGCAAAGATAAAACAGAACTGGATGCTGGGATCGGCATTGATGGTGGTCCAGGCTTTGCGGAGGCCGACCAGGACCAGCAGGCGCAGGGTGATCCAGGCAAAGAGCAGGGCTTCCAGCGCGGAAAGAAAGACGACGACTTTGCCGGCTTCCCAGGGAAAGGGGCGGAAAAAAGTGACCACGATGGCGGCGGGGAACTGGGCGATCATGCTCCCGAGGCCGCTGCCGGCATTACCCAGGCTATAGGCCGAGCCCTGGTCCCCGGAGGCGTAGCCGATCCACCAACGGGTGCTCTCGGCGGTTTGCTGGATATTGTTGATCGAATACCTCCCGAGGGAACTACTGTAAAACTGCATAAACAGGAAGGCGGCTGCTACCACTAATGCCAAAAAAAGGAATTTAATGATCACCCGTACACCGGGGTTGGCGATGCGCTGGGTGTACCAGAAGAGGATCCAGATACCGAGGGCCGGCACAAAGGCCAGCA
>CAYYZJ010000583.1:0-4215 GCA_964475615.1 uncultured Flavitalea sp.
TTGTATTATAGCGATACGATCAAAAAGGATTTTCAGCGGGATACAGGGAAAATTATGGAATATTGGAGAGGCAGGGTTGATGTAAATGTACGGTAAGTTATTTGTTTTTGCAAATTTTGGGAGAAGGCGGAAGGGAGAGGTAAAAGGATAATAATTATTGCCTTCTACCTTTCACCTTCTACCTTCTACCTTTCCCCCTCCGCCCTTACAGCGTCCTCAGCACTTCATTCATGCTCCTCACCGCTTCGGCGCTTTTATTGAACAGCGCCTGTTCTTCTTCATTCAGTTTGAAATCATGTATTTTTTCCCATCCCTTGCGGCCGATGGTAACGGGAACGCCGAGGCAGATGTCCTTCTGGCCGTATTCGCCGTTCAGGGCCACGCAGCAGGTGAACAGTTTCTTTTCATCCCGAACAATGCTTTCCACCAGTGCAGCGCCGGCTGCTCCGGGCGCATACCAGGCCGAAGTGCCGATGAGCTTGGTCAATGTAGCGCCTCCTACCATGGTGTCGGCAACGATCTGTTTCTGCTGTTCTGCGCTGAGGAATTGAGTAACCGGTATGCTGTTCCAGGTAGCGAAGCGGATCAGCGGGATCATCGTGGTATCGCCGTGGCCGCCGACCACCAGGGCATTCAGGTCGGCGGGGCTGCATCCCAGGTGCTGGCTCAACTGGTATTTGAAACGGGCGCTGTCGAGCGCGCCGCCCATACCGATAATTCTCTGTTTAGGCAGACCTGTTGCCTGGAGGGCCAGATAGGTCATTGTATCCATGGGATTGCTGATGATGATGAGGATGGCCTCGGGCGAGTGCTTGAGGATATTTTCGGCCACTCCTCTTACGATGCCGGCATTGGTGCCGATCAGCTCTTCGCGGGTCATGCCGGGTTTGCGGGGCAATCCGGAAGTGATCACCACCACATCGCTGCCTGCCGTTTTGGAATAATCGTTGGTGCTTCCGCTGATCCTGGTGTCGAAACCCAGGAGGGCCGCTGTCTGCATCATGTCCTGCGCCTTGCCTTCGGCAAGACCTTCTTTGATATCCAACAATACCAGTTCTGTGGCCAGCTCCTTTCTTGCGATATTATCGGCACAGGTAGCTCCAACCGCTCCGGCGCCTACAACCGTTACTTTCATTAAAAATGGTTTATGAATGAAAAAATGTTTTTAGGCCTCGAAGTTAATTGAGGTTGCCGAATTGATCAAAGACAATTACTCTTTGCCTTTTTGCCTGAACGCATCCAGTATGGTGTTCACTTTCTGGTTGCCCTGGAAGCTTGTGATATAGTTCCATTTTTTATCGTACAGGGCGAGATAGGGAAGGCTTTGCATCCGGTAAAAAGGAGGCAGACTAAATTTCTCATCCCTTCCCATCTTAATATTGGAATGATCGGCGATGCGATAGTAGTTATAGAACTCTTTCATTTCATTAAAAGGCTGATAGGTGGCCATAACGATCTGGATATCTTTGAAGCGATCTATTTCGGCCAGTATATCCTGCATCTGGTGTTTGCAGTGATCGCATTCGGGACTGAAGAACATGATGATGGTAGGCTTATTCTTTTTGATATCGTCTTTGGTGAGATAGGTAGTGCTGTCCACTTTCAGCAGCTTGAAAGGGGGAAGTGTAGGAAAGCGCAGATAGGGAGCCTGAATAGAATCCTTGCTTTGTGCATGCGAATAAACGAATCCAAGCAACACCATTGCGGCCAAAAGCCATTGTTTCATGGGCATGAAAATTTTAAGACAAAGTAAGGAAAATATTGGGATACGGGATGCGGGATGCGAGATGCGGGATACGGGATACGAGATGCGGGGTGCGGGATGCGAGATGCGGGATATGGGAGCAGCCGTTGGATTTCAAGTGTAAATTTACTCCTGGCTATTTTGCGTGCATGCGGGATGGCAGCGTTTTATCAAGCATAGAATATTCTTTTGGTTTATGCAACAGGAGCTCACTGTGATCGTAGTTATATTTTTTGTTTATAATTACGTCATCCTCCAAATAGGAGATCCCGCATCCCGCACCCCGCATCCCGCATCTCGCACCCCGCATCCCGCATCCCGCATCCCTCCCTTGTCCGCTTCCCGATTTTCCCTTAGTTTTGCTGCCCGTCTTTAATCTATAAATTATACATTGACATGGCAAATACAGCAGATATCAGTCGCGGTATGATCATTAAACTGGATGGCAGTTTGTATTCAGTGGTTGAGTTCGGAGAAAATAAAACAGCCAGGGCAGCGGCAAAAGTGTGGGCCAAACTGAAAGGGGTCGACAATACCCGGTCTATCGAAAAAACCTGGAACAGCGGCGATACCATCTATCCGGTTCGCGTGGAGAAAAAAACATTTCAGTTCCTGTATAAGGACGACAGCGGATATAATTTCATGGATACCGAAACCTTTGAGCAGATCGCCATGCAGGAGAATATGGTAGATGCCCCGCAATTCCTGAAAGAAGGCCAGGAAGTATCGGTGCTGATCAATACAGAAACCGAACAGCCCATGAGCGTGGAGCTGCCCGACAAGATCGTGCTCAAGGTCACTTATTCCGAACCCGGCGTGAAAGGCGATACCGCCACCCGCACCCTCAAACCGGCCACACTGGAAACAGGAGCTACTATCAATGTTCCGCTTTTTGTAAATGAAGGCGAGCTGATCCGGATCAACACCAAGACGGGTGAATATGTGGAAAGAGTGAAGTAATAAGAACAGGCAGTAGGCAACCGGCAATAAGCAAAAATTTATCCATTGACTGCCGCCTATTGCCCATTGCCTATTTTCCCTTATATTTATCTCCTTATCCTTATCTTAGCTCCCCATTTTCAAACTGAAAATTCGTAAAAATGGATTTTAAACAGATTCAGGAGTTGATCAAAATGATCAACAAATCCAACATCGGAGAAGTGACTATTGAGGAGAAAGGATTTAAGATCACCGTCAGGCAGAAAGAAGAACCCGTTCAGCAGGTAATTGCTGCAGCCCCTATCCAGAACCCGCAGACGCCGGTAATCGCCGTTCAGTCGCCGGCCTCCACCCCAACGCCGGCAGCAGCTCCGGAAAAACCCAAAACTGCAGAACCCAGTCCCGCAGCCGAAAATTTTGTAACCATAAAAAGCCCGATGATAGGAACTTTTTACCGCAGTTCCGCACCCGACAAACCTCCTTTTGTGAATATTGGCGATGAGATCGAACCCGGCAAAGTGGTTTGTATCATAGAAGCCATGAAATTGTTCAATGAAATTGAAAGCGAAATAAAGGGCAAGATCGTAAAAGTGCTGGTAGAAGACGCTTCGCCGGTAGAATACGATCAGCCTTTGTTTTTGGTAGAACCAGCTTGAATTAATTTGAAAATTTGAAAATTTGAGAATTTGAAAATGAAAAACCCTTTTCAAATTCAGTACGTATCCTCTTGTATGAAATTTTCAAATTTTCAAATTTTCAAATTTTCAAATTAGTAGTATGTTCAAAAAAATACTGATCGCCAATCGCGGGGAGATTGCCCTGCGGATCATCAGAACCTGCCGCGAAATGGGCATTAAAACAGTAGCCGTTTATTCGACAGCAGATAAGGATAGTCTCCATGTTCGGTTCGCTGATGAGGCCGTATGCATCGGAAGACCCGCCAGCTCCGATTCCTATCTCAATATTCCCCATATCATGGCTGCTGCCGAGATCACCAATGCCGACGGCATTCATCCCGGCTATGGATTCCTGGCGGAGAATGCCCGGTTTGCAGAGATCTGCGGCGAGCATGGCATCAAATTCATCGGGCCTACTCCCGCCATGATCAGCGCCATGGGCGATAAGATCACGGCCAAGGAAACCATGATCAAAGCCGGCGTGCCGGTAGTTCCGGGAGGAGAAGGATTGTTGGAAACCCTCGACCGGGCCCTGGGGCTGGCCCGTGAAATCGGATATCCCGTTATCTTAAAAGCCACTGCCGGCGGCGGCGGCAAAGGCATGCGCGTGGTTTGGGAAGAAGGGGAGATGGAACGCGCCTACAATACCGCCCGCGCCGAAGCAGGCGCCGCTTTCAAGAATGATGGCATATATATGGAAAAATTTGTAGAAGAACCCCGGCATATTGAAATCCAGGTAGCCGGCGACCAGTATGGTACAGTTTGCCATATGAGTGAGCGCGATTGTTCCATACAACGACGTCACCAAAAACTGGTGGAAGAATCACCATCACCTTTCATGACGCCGGAACTGCG
>CAYYZJ010000584.1:0-4686 GCA_964475615.1 uncultured Flavitalea sp.
CATTCCCGGCATAGGAGAAAAGACCGCAGCCAAATTACTTGCTGAATACCACACGCTCGAAAACGTGGTGGCCAATGCAGAAAACATAAAAGGCGCCGTAGGAGAAAAAGTTAAAGCAGGCAAAGACCTGGCCATCATGAGTAAAAAGCTGGCTACCATCATCACCAATGTGCCGGTTCAGTTTCATGAAGAAGATTTCAGATTGAAGGATTGGAACAAGGAAGCGCTGAAAGAAGTCTTTGCTGAGCTGGAATTCAGAACAATTGCCAAGAGAATACTGGGTGAAGAGACACCGCTTGCTGCAGGAGCCAAACCCGCAGGCCCCGCAGTGCAGCAGGACTTGTTCGGAAATCCGGTACAACCCAATGGCAAGGTCGCTGAAGAAGCACCGGCGGAAGTGGAAACAGCAGTGCTGAAAGCCGAGAAAAATATTCACAACACCAACCACAATTATGTTGCCGTTGCCGATGAAGCATCCATAAAAAAACTGGCCGGCCAGTTGATGAAGCAGCCGGAAATCTGCTTCGATACCGAAACCACGGGCATCGATGCAAATAATGTCGAACTGGTTGGATTGAGCTTTGCCTGCACGGCCTGTGAAGCCTGGTATGTGCCCTGTCCGGCTGATCAGAATGAAACAAAGAAAATATTATCCTGGCTATCTCCGCTTTTTGAAGACGAAACCAAAACCTGGGTGGGCCAGAACATCAAGTATGATCTGCTCGTATTGAAATGGTATGGCGTAGAGCTGAAAGGAAAACTCTTCGATACCATGCTGGCGCATTATGTCATAGAGCCCGACGGCAAGCGAGGCATGGATTTGCTGAGCGCGCAATACCTCAGCTATGAGCCGGTTCATATCGAAGAGCTCATCGGTAAAAAAGGAAAAGCCCAGGGTAATATGCGCGATGTGGAACTGGAAAAGATCAAGGACTATGCTGCAGAAGATGCCGACATTACGCTGCAGTTGAAACATATTTTCCTGCCGATGCTGAAAGAAAAAGAAGTGGAAAGGGTTTTTTATGAAGTGGAGAACCCGCTGGTGAAAGTGCTGACCGATATGGAATATGAGGGAATAAAAGTGGATATGGATTTTCTGAAAGAATATTCCATTCAACTGGACAAGGAGGCTAAGCAGGCTGAAGAAAAAGTGTATGAGCAGGCCGGCGTGCGCTTCAACATCGCTTCTCCCAAACAACTGGGCGAAGTGCTGTTCGAAAAGCTGAAGCTGGATCCCAAGGCAAAAAAAACCAAAAGCGGCCAGTATGCCACCGGCGAAGATGTGCTGATCAAGCTCTCGCACCAGAGTAAGATCGTAGAAGATATCCTGGCCTACCGCGAGCTCACCAAGCTCAAGTCAACTTATGTGGACGCTCTACCGACCATGGTTAACCGAAAAACCGGCCGGGTGCATACATCATACGCGCAGGCCGTTGCCGTTACAGGCAGGCTGGCCAGCAACAATCCCAACCTCCAGAACATTCCGGTAAGAACAGAAAGAGGAAGGGAGATCAGGAAAGCATTTGTGCCGAGGGATGAGAATCACCTGCTGCTTTCGGCCGACTATTCCCAGATAGAGCTGCGCATTGTAGCCGGCATCAGCGGAGACCCTGCCATGTGCGATGCATTCAGGCAGGGCAAGGATATTCATACCGCCACCGCAGCGAAAGTATTTGGAGTGGATGAAAAATCCGTTACCAAGGAAATGCGGTATAAAGCCAAGAGCGTGAACTTCGGCATCATCTATGGCCAGGGTGCATTCGGGCTGGCGGACAATCTTGGCATCAGCCGTACGGAGGCCAAGGAAATTATCGACAATTATAAAAAGCAATTCGCCAATATCCAGAAATATATGGACGATACCATCAATTTTGCCAGGGAGCATGGCTATGTACAAACCCTGATGGGTCGCAAGCGCTGGTTGCGCGATATCAATTCCTCCAATTTCACGGTCAGGGGCTTTGCCGAACGAAATGCCATTAACTCTCCCATACAGGGAACGGCAGCCGATATGATCAAGCTGGCCATGATAAAAATTCATCATGAGTTCAAAAAGCAGGGATTCAGGTCGAAAATGCTGCTGCAGGTTCATGACGAATTGGTATTCGATGCCTATAAGGACGAAATTGAAACCATCAAGCCTATTATTCTCCATTGCATGCAAACCGCTCTTTCCTTACCCAATGAAGTGCCTGCCGAGGCCGAGGTGGGAGCCGGCATCAACTGGCTTGAAGCCCATTAACTTGAGCGGGATCAATAAGACGGTATTAACATATTTTTTGTAAAGAATCATCAAACTTTAGGATGTTAAACACGTCTTAATTATTAACTTCTGCGTTATTATGATAGAAGTCCCAAAATAAAGCATTATGAAAATACACATTACCCGGCTGCTCTTACTTTGTCTTGCTCTATGCTCTTTCAGTTTCAGCAAGGCGCAGGAAGATTGGCCTAAAATCATTACCGCTTCCGATGGTACCATTATTAAGGTATACCAGCCGGAACCGGAATCCCTGTCCGGTAACACACTGAATTTCCGTTCCGCCATATCTGTTTCTAAAAGCGAGAATAGCGAACCGGTATTCGGTACGTTCTGGTCTACTTCTAAAGTAGAGACCGACCGCGACAGCAGGCAGATAAGCATTGAATCGGTAGACATCACCAATATCAAAGTCCCGGCCATCACCGACCAGGACAGAATGGATTATATTGAAGAAACCCTGGAATCGCAGATGCCCGGGGCTTTCGGTCAGATCCAGCTCGACGAAGTGCTTGCTTCCCTTGATCAGAACAAGGAAGAAGCCAAGCTGGCCAGCGATATCAATACCAGGCCGCCCAAGGTGATCTACACTACTAAACCTTCCATTCTGGTGATCATCGACGGCAATCCCAGGCTGCAACGTAATAAGGACTGGAACCTGGATGTAGTGGTCAACACTCCTTTCACCATCATTAAAAATGATGACGGCAGGTTTTATCTTTACGGAGGTCATCACTGGTACAGCGCTTCCTCAGCAACAGGCCCTTATGCTTATACTCAAAATGTTCCCCAGAACCTTTCCGATCTCGAAGCAACGTTGATCAAAAATGCCAATAACAACAATAATGGAAACAACAGCAACGATAGCCAGGCCGATACGGATAATGATAATGTGATCCCTGATATTGTTGTAAGCACCAGTCCCGCCGAGCTGATCCAGTCCAATGGCGAGCCCAATTTCAGTCCCATTGAAGGAACAGGCCTGCTCTATGTCAAGAATTCGAATAACGACATTTTCATGGACGTCAATTCCCAGCAGTATTTTGTTCTCATCTCCGGCCGCTGGTACAGGTCAAAGAACCTGAACAGCAATCAATGGCAGTTCATTGCCGCCGATAAATTGCCGGCCGATTTTGCGAAGATACCGGAAGGTTCTGCAAAAGACAATGTACTGGCCAATGTTGCCGGAACGGATGCAGCCCGCGAAGCTGTTATGGATGCACAGATACCGCAAACAGCCAAGGTAGACCGCAAATCAGCTACTACCAATGTTACCTATAACGGCGATCCTGAATTCCGCAGCATCAACGGCACGCATCTTCAGTATGCAGTGAATACTTCGTCTACTGTTCTCCGTTATAAAGGAAGATATTATGCAGTCGATAACGGAGTATGGTTTGTATCGGATAGTCCCACCGGCCCCTGGGAAGTGAGCACCGACCGTCCGGATGAAGTGGATATGATTCCTCCGGATTATCCTGCATACAACACCAAATACGTTTATGTTTATGATGTAACTCCCGATTATGTATACATGGGATATACGCCCGGCTACCTGAACAGTTTTATTTACGGGCCTACTGTTGTTTTCGGAACCGGATTTTATTATGATCCCTGGTGGGGCGGTTATTATTATCCCAGGCCCTGGTCATGGGGTTTCAATATCGGCTATAATCCCTGGTATGGATGGAGCTTCGGCTTCAGCTATGGATGGGGATGGTTCAATAGCTGCTGGGGTTATCCCTGGGGCGGATGGTATGGAGGCTGGTGGGGCCCTGTCGTTTATCATCCTGCGTACTGGGGCTGGTATGGCGGACACCGTCCCTACTACAGCGGCGGCTATTATGGAAGGAATGTAAACTTCAACCGCTATCATGCTTATTACAACAATAATATTTATCGCAACAGGAGCGGAGTGTATTACCGCGACAATGCGAGGTATGCCGGAAATTTCAGATCTGCAGCAAGCAGGCCCGGAAGGATCAGTAATCCGGGAGGCAATGGCGGCAATGCAGCAAGGCCCGGCGGCGGCGGTTATAACCGGCCTATGAGCAATGGATCGTCATACAGGACGCCGAATCGCACCATCTTTTCAGACAGGCAGGGAAATGTTTATCAGCGCAGCAACCAGGGCTGGCAGCAACGCGAAAACCGTCAATGGGCTCCGGTCAATAATCGTCCCGATGTGATCAGGGGCCTCGACAGGCAGCAGCAAATGCGCGACCGTGGAGAGATGAGAGCCCAGAATTTTGAAAGGGCAAGAAGCTTTAACGGCGGAGGTCCTGCATCCAGGCCGGCGCCTTCCTTCAGCGGTGGCAATAGGTCCTTCGGCGGAGGAGGTGGCGGCGCACCCAGGTCGTCTGGCGGCGGTGGAGGCGGCGGTCGCCCGGGAAGAAGATAAGCGCTTATCAAACTGAGTTCATTGT
>CAYYZJ010000585.1:0-3306 GCA_964475615.1 uncultured Flavitalea sp.
CGAGATGCGAGATACGAGATGCGGGATATGGGATATGAGATACGGGATACGAGATGTAGGTACGAGATGTGAGGTATGAGATGCGGATATTAAATCAAAAATCCCGCATCTCGCATCTCGCATCTCGCATCCCGTACCCCGCATCCCATATCCCCCACTTTCTTATCTTTGCAAAAAATTTGGTTTTGGATATTGTTCATCCATTAGCCCAGGCTTATGCAGAACGGTTTTCATCGGAGGAAGATGGGGTATTGCATGAGATAGCCCTCACCGCAGGCACGCACCCGCATGCCAATATGCTGAGCGGCCAGGTGCAGGGAAAACTGCTGGAAATGATCAGCAGGCTGATGCAACCCGGGCGGATCCTCGAAATCGGCACCTTCATGGGCTATAGCGCGCTCTGCCTGGCAAAAGGACTGCAACCCGGAGGCCTGCTGCATACCATAGAACTGAGGGAAGAAGAAGCTGCCATGGCCAGAGAAAATTTCCGCAAGGCGGATGCAACGGACAAGATCATCCTGCATGAAGGAAATGCGCTGGAGATCATTCCCACCCTGCAGGAAACCTGGGACCTGGTTTTCATCGATGCCGATAAAACCGGTTATGCAGATTATTATGAACTGCTGTTGCCGAAACTGAGACCCGGGGGATTGATCATGGCCGACAATGTGCTGTTTCATGGAGAAGTGCTGGAGAAAACAATAAAAGGAAAAAATCCTAAGGCCATCCATGCTTTTAATGAACTGGTGAAAAATGACGATTCCGTTGAAACGGTATTGCTCACCGTTAGAGACGGCCTCCTGTTAATCCGGAAAAAGTAAATCTGAATTCAATGACGTTGAGACTTACCACGCTGATCACCCTGCTTGCCTTTGGAAAAAACCTGTTTGCACAAAGCAGCGATGATATCGTCAGGTACATCAATGCCTATCGCGGGCTTGCCATCAGCGAAATGCAACGCACCGGCGTTCCGGCCTCCATCATACTGGCACAGGGCATTCATGAAACCCAGGCAGGCACCAGCGACCTGGTGAAAAGCTCCAATAATCATTTCGGCATTAAATGCAAGGACAACTGGACGGGATCGGTGGTCTACCACGACGATGATGCAAGAGGAGAATGTTTCCGCAGTTATATTACTCCCGCCGATTCCTATAAAGACCATTCCGATTTCCTGCGCAGCAGTCCCCGCTACCAGTTCCTCTTCCGGCTCAACCCGACGGACTATGAAGGCTGGGCCTATGGCCTGAAAAAAGCCGGCTATGCCACCAATTCCCGTTATCCCCAGATACTCATCCGCCTCATCCAGGATTATAACCTGCAGCAATATACGCTGATTGCCATGGGCAGGCTCAAGCCGCTCGATGACGAACCCATGCTTGCAGCAAAAACAGACAGCTTATCCGATACGAATAATGTAGCGGCTATCGCACCCGCGGCTCCTGCCTATCAATATCCTTCCGGCGAATTTTCCATCAACAATACGCGGGTGATCTTTGCCAAGGCAGGCACTTCCCTGCTTGCTGTTTCGGAGCAATACGATATTCCGCTGGCCAGGCTGATGGAATTCAATGAGCTCAGGGAAGAAGACGTGCTGATCAAAGACCAGCTTCTTTACCTGCAACGCAAAAGAAAGACCGGCGCCGCTGCATTTCATACCGTACAAAACGGGGAAACACTCTATGATATCTGCCAGGCAGAAGGCATACGCTATGAATCCCTGCGCGAGCTGAACAGGTTCTCCCCAGGCGAAGAGCCTGCTGCAGGAGAAAAAATATTCCTGCAATCGTCCTCTCCTGCAAAGCCTGTACTGGCAGACGCGGTGAACAGGCAACCCGCCATGGCCTATCAGGGCAATGCAAAAGAAAAAGACTCCGGCATAACGAACCCTTCCAACAGCAGCATTACGCATATTGTTCAGAGCAAGGAAACCCTGTACAGCATTTCCAAAAAATACGGCGTGGATGTTGAAAAAATACAACAATGGAATAAACTGGATTCGATGAACCTGAAAACGGGCCAGGAGCTCATCATATACAAAAACTGATATGGCAACGATCCGCGTACACGATAAATTATTTGAACCTTATCTGAATGCAGCGGCAATAGCGGAAAAAGTGAAATCGATAGCCGATCGCCTGAACAAGGATTACGACGGAAGAAAGCCCCTGTTCATCGCCATACTCAACGGCGCTTTTATGTTTGCTGCAGATCTGTTCAAGCACCTGACTATCGAAGCGGAGATCTGTTTCATCAAGCTGGCTTCTTATAAGGGCACTAAATCGTCGGGACAGGTAATTACGGCAATAGGATTGGATACGGAGCTTTTTTCCCGCCACGTGGTCATTCTGGAAGATATTGTAGACACGGGCAAAACGCTCCATGAATTCCTGCCGCAACTGCACCACCAGCAGCCGGCATCGCTGAAAATAGTGGCTTTATTACATAAGCCGGCAGCAACGATCCATCCCATTACCGTCGATTATACAGGTTTCAGCATTCCCGATAAATTTGTACTGGGATATGGACTTGATTATAACGGACTGGGTAGAAACATCAATGAGATTTATCAACTGGTAGAATAGCAACTATTCGGTTCACCCAAAAAACCCGATTGAAAAACCTTGCGGCCATAATTTTCTGCTTTCTGCTCTACTCGTTTTCTTATGCTCAATATTACCTGCGTGGAGAAATTAAGGACGAGAACCAGACCCCTTTGGCGAATGTAAGAATGCTGCTTCACTCCAATGGGTATATTTATTATTCCGGCAGCTCGGGCGGCTTTGGCATTCCCATTCCAAAACCCTGGGATTCCATCACGATATCTGCAGAAGGATACCAGCCTTATTGCGCCAAGCTCAATGCAGGCGCCTATCAATACATTACCCTGAAAACGCTGTATAAAGGAGCGCCTCCGGTATCCAGGAACCGCCTGCTTTCATTCACCAAAGACCTGAAGCCGGAAGACTGGCATGGCTGGACGGTCGGCGGCGAAACCTACAGCTCGCTGGTGGAAAATGATTTTGTTACTGCCTCCCGGTTCCCGGAAACCGGTTTTGCCGTAAACATCAACAAGGCCTCTTACAGCAACGTGCGCCGCTTTCTGAATATGGGCAGCGCCGTTCCGCCGGATGCCGTGAGGATCGAGGAAATGCTCAACTATTTCAATTTCGACTATACGGCGCCGGTAGCCGACAGCAATTTTGCTTTCAATTCCCATTTATCGGAATGCCCCTGGAATGCGGATCATCTCCTGCTCTTCCTGCATTTATGTGCCAAAAAAGCCAATATCGAAAAAATTCCGCC
>CAYYZJ010000586.1:0-9410 GCA_964475615.1 uncultured Flavitalea sp.
TTACAGCAAAGGCATTCTTCAACGCCTCCAGGCCTTCGACCGGTTTCTCAAAAACAATCCGTTCTATAAAGAGAAAGTAACCCTGTACATGATCGTAGTGCCTTCCCGCGACACGGTTCCGCGATACAAAGACCTGCGGGATGAGATAGACAAGCTGGCCGGCAATATCAATGCAAGATACCGAACCAATAACTGGACGCCCGTAAGCTATTTTTACCGGTCATTCCCGGTGGAAACTTTATCTGCCCTGTATCAGCTCGCAGACGTTTGCCTGGTTACACCCATGCGCGACGGCATGAACCTCGTATGCAAGGAATACGTGGCCAGCCGGATTAATAACGACGGCGTGCTCATATTGAGCGAGATGGCCGGTGCGTCGAAAGAGCTCACCGACGCCATTATCGTCAATCCCAATAACGTAACCCAGATGAGCGAAGCCCTGCTCGAAGCCCTGCACATGACGCAGGAAGAACAGGAAAAAAGAATGCAGCGTATGCGCGAGCTCGTTAGCCGGTACAATGTATCGCACTGGGGAAAAGTGTTTATGGAAAGACTGGCGGAAGTGAAGCAGATGCAGGAATCGCTTCAAACCAAATACATCACGCCGCGCATTCAGCAGCTTATCAAAAATAAATATAACCGCTCCAGGGAGCGCCTTTTCCTGCTCGACTACGACGGCACGCTGGTCGGGTTCAATACCAATATCAATATGGCCGTTCCCGACAAGGAAGTGCATCACCTGCTCGATGAGCTGACCCGCGATGAAAAAAATCATATCGTCATCATCAGCGGCCGCAAGCATACCACGCTGGAAGAATGGTTCGGCAACCTGCCGGTAGACCTGGTGGGCGAGCATGGCGTTTGGCATAAAACGCCGGGCGCCGGATGGGTTGAAATGAAAGGACTGCAGACCAACTGGAAGAAAGATGTGCTGAACATATTGAAGAATTATACCGAAAGAACGCCCGGATCATTCATCGAGGAGAAGCCCTATTCGCTGGCATGGCATTACCGCAAGGTGGAGCCTGAGCTGGGCGAGATGCGCGCCACCGAGCTCATGAGCAACCTGCTCTACATGATCTCCGACATGGGCCTTTCGCTGCTGGCCGGAAATAAAGTGGTGGAAGTAAAACCTACGGAAGCCAATAAAGGCAAAACGGCCATTCATTATCTAAGACAGAACCATTACGATTTCGTGATGGCCATCGGCGATGATATTACCGATGAAGATATGTTCAAGGCCATCAAGGATGAAGCCATCACCATCAAAGTGAACAGCAATACCTCGGCCGCGAAATATTACCTGAAGGATTACCGGGAAGTAAGGGAGCTGCTGAAAAATCTCGCTTCAAAAACCATCCTGTCCAGGGTGTACAGCCGGATCACCCAATTGCTGCCGGTATTCGGCAAAAGAAAATAAAATTTCATCTCCTTTAATTTGATCTGTTTCGGTAAATTTGGGGAACAGGGAGAACAATGCCCCGGTTCCGAAACAGATTGCTTGTCTTATTTGAATGAGCTGACTGCTAACCTCATCAATCGGTCAACAGCAATACATTTTGAATATGGACAAACTCCTGTATTTCCCCTTTGGGCATGAATTCGATCTGAAGATGGGCACTGTGGCATTCAAGGCATCGGATCAGCTCGTTGAAACAGACCGGCATTATCAGTATGAGATTGCGCTCAAGCGCCGGTTGCTGGAAACAGATCATCGTTATTATTACCGGTCTGCCAGGGATACCGAAGCTGCGCAATGGGATGTGCTGGAGATGGTGCTCGGCAATCTCGCAAAATTTTATCCCGCGTATTTTCAGTTGGCGCGTGAAGGGAATGAATGGTATTGGCTGAACCGGAAAACAGGAGAGAATATCATTTTTACCTTTGGAAAAACAGGAAGCCTTCCCTACGAGCCGCTCGATTGGGTAGGGCGCCAGGTGCAGGAAGACCTGATGGTATTGAGCAGCGACGGCTCGGCGGCACTGGTAGCAGGCCAGCTTTGTTTCGCCAATGGCTATTCGCTCGATGATAAATACGGACAGCCGTTTTTAACGATCCATGCGCCGGCGCCGAAAATGATCGGCCCTACCATGGTGTCTGCACAAAAATTGATGGAACGGCTGCCGGTGAACCGTTCGGTATGGAGGGCAAGCTGGAATTTCAAGATCTCGGACGAGCTCGATCTTTCTTCGCGTCATAATGAACGCTATCGCCAGGAACTGATGCGCGTTGCTCCGGAATTGAATGCAGACAATATCGGCTCGCGGCTCTTTATCCGTATCGAAAGGCAGACCTTAACCCGTTTGCCGCTTTCCAATTGTATCCTTTTCGGGATCCATACCTATCAGAATACACTGGAAAATGAAGCGCAGGATGCAGCGCGCGCAGCCAGCATGCTGAACGTATTGCGCACCACGCCGCGCGAAATGATGGATTATAAAGCGATCAGTCCCTTTGAAACGGCATTGCTCGGCTATCTCGAAAAACGTTTGCTTGTTCAATCATAAATCATACAACTTTGAAATCGTTTATTTTTTTTGCCTCATCAATGTTGATCGCATTGATTGGTTGCCATTCGCCTTCCACCGGCAGTAGCGCCGGTTCGGATTCAAGCACTGTACATACTGCAGATTCAGGATGGATCGCGCTTTCCAATCCCGATTCCATTAAAGGATGGCATTCTTACGGAAAGAATATTGTCGGCAGCGCCTGGAATATCGACAGCGGCAGCATTCATCTTCAACCCGGCGCCAGGAATGGTTATCAAACTGCCGGCGGCGGCGACCTCGTTACCAACGACAGCTTCGATAATTTCGACCTGAAGCTGGAATGGAAGATCGGCAAAAAAGCCAACAGCGGCATCATCTTCTATGTTCATGAGGATACAACAAAATACAGGGAAACCTGGAATACCGGGATGGAAATGCAGGTCTGCGATAAAGACAGCAATGAAGACGCGCATAGCCATAAGCATGAGGCCGGCGATCTCTATGACCTGATCCCTTCTTCAACAAGAGCGGCCAAAGGCCCCGGCGAATGGAACAAGGTGGAGATCGTCAGCAACAAAGGAAAACTTTCTTTATTCCTCAATGATGTAAACATCATAAATACTACCTTGTGGGATGATCAATGGAAGCAGTTGATCGCAAACAGCAAGTTCAAGGACATGTCTGGTTTCGGAACCTTCACTATCGGCCATATCGCGCTTCAGGATCACGGAGAAGAAGTATGGTACCGGAATATCAGGATAAAAAAATTATAACATAAATCACTACCCAATGCCTGACGATACGCTTCGCCTTAATACTAAAGCAACAGCCCAGAATACTTATGATGCCATTGTGATCGGATCGGGAATAAGCGGAGGATGGGCTGCCAAGGAACTTTGTGAACATGGATTGAAAACGCTGGTGCTGGAAAGAGGAAGGAATGTGGTGCACCTGAAAGACTATCCCACCGCCAATATGAACCCCTGGGATTTTCCGCATCGCGGCGAGATGCCCAGGAGCTTTGTGGAAGCCAATCCCCTGATCACCGAGGCTGCCGGCTTCGATGAAAGCACGGCGCATTTTTTCATTAAGGATAACGATCATCCCTATGTGCAGGAAAAGCCTTTTGAATGGATCCGCGGTTACCAGGTAGGCGGCAAATCATTGATCTGGGGAAGAGCCTGCCCGCGCTGGAGCCGTTTTGAATTTACCAGTCCCGCCCGTTACGGCTACGGCATCGAATGGCCCATCACTTATGATGAGATCGCACCCTGGTATTCCCATGCCGAACGCTTTGCCGGCATCTGCGGCAACCGCGACGGCCTCGAAGTAATGCCCGACGGAGAATATCTTCCCCCATTCGATTTCAACTGCGTGGAAAAAGAAATACAGCAGCGGCTGAGATCGAAATACAAAGACCGTTTCATGATTCAGGGACGGTGGGCACAGCTTACGCAGCCGCAGGACATTCACCTGCAGCAGGGAAGAGGAAGATGCCAGGCAAGGGACCTCTGCATGCGCGGCTGTCCCTTCGGCGGGTATTTCAGCTCGGTATCTTCAACCCTGCCCTGGGCGCAGAAGACCGGCAACCTCACCATCAGGCCTTTTTCGGTAGTGCATTCCATTATTTATGATGAGCAGAAAGGTAAGGCAACAGGAGTGCGGATCATCGATGCCAATACCAAAAAGAGCGAAGATTTTTTTGCCAGGATCATTTTTGTGAATGCTTCTGCGCTCAACAGCAATCTCATCCTCCTCAATTCAAAATCGAACCGCTTTCCCAATGGTTTCGGCAATGATAACGGGTTGCTGGGAAAATATGTTTGCTTTCAAAACTATCGCGGATCGCTCGGCGGCGCTGTGGATGGGTTTGAAGATAAATATTATTATGGCCGCCGCACTGCAGAATGCATGATGGCCAACTTCAGGAATGTGCACAAGCAGGATACGGATTTCGTTGGCGGTTATATGGCATTCATGGGAGCCTGGCGCGACCGCGGTGCCGGCGACCAGTTGCCCGAACAGATCGGCGCTGCATATAAAGAAGCCATGACGGAAGCAGGCGGCTGGCACATGTATATGTATATTCAGGGGGAAACGATCCCCAAAGAAAGCAACCATGTTGCCCTGAGCAAGGATAAAACGGATCAATGGGGAATACCCTTGCTGACGATGGATGTGGGTTATGATGATAATGACGAAAAGCTGCTGAAGGATTTTTTGACCCAGGGCTCGGAGATGTTCGACAATGCCGGCATCAAAAACATCCACACGCACGATAACCACTGGGCGCCCGGAAGGGATATTCATGAAATGGGCGGCTGCCGCATGGGCAAGGATCCCAAGACCTCATTGCTCAATAAATGGAACCAGTTCCATAACTGCAAAAATGTTTTCGTGACCGACGGCGCCTGTATGGCCAGCACCGGATATGGAAGCCCTTCCATCCTCTATATGGCTTTTACTGCAAGAGCGGCTAACCATGCTGTGGAGGAATTGAAGAAAGGGAATTTATAAGCCTGGTATTATTGCGCCAGGCTATCGCTCAATGCTTCCAGCAGCTTTCTTCCCTTATCGAGATCGGCAGTGATCTTTGCTGTGTCGAAATCATGTTCTGCAACGAACGCATTCAGGTGATCGTTCAATTCCTTCATCAGCGCTTTCACTTTTTTATCTGAAGATCTCGAAGCCAGCTCTTTCAATATCCTGATCTTTTCATAATCCGCAATTCCCTCTCTCAGCTTTTCAAACCGGCTGCAACTGCTGCCGCCCGGATATACCAGAAAGCAATCGCCGGCAGGCCATAATGTATGGCGGGCATCGCGCGCAGGATCGGCGGGCCAGGCATCGTAAGCCCATCGCAAAAAACCGTTATAGCCATGCGCAGCGGCATACCAACTGAGCCACACGCCTTCTGCCGGAGGCGAAAAAACAAAATCATTGGGCTTGGGCGGATTGCAGCAAACATAATAGGTTGACGTGAACCCTCTCGCCGATCTTTTCTTCACTTGCTCAACATCCGGCTCTTTGCCATAGAGAAAACAGTAATCGTTCAATAATATGTCCAGCTCAGGATGCCAGTCGCCGGCATAGGTGATCTTCCATTTTTTTGAGTGCGCCTTGACCATGTTGATGGCAGCCATCGTCTGCTCGAGCGGATTTTCATTGATGCCGATATAGGTTTTCCCGAACCATCCTTTTTTGATGAGATGCGCCTGCAGGTCGGTCAGGAAAATATTCCAGAAACGGTTGAACTCGGCCGATCCGGGCGGCCATACGGCATACACATAGTTTCCTGTTCGTTCATCGAGATAACGGAAACGGTTACCCCAGGGAATGGGTGTATAGATGGTGATGGCTTTGTCTATGCCCAAATCCATCGCCAACTGAACATATTCATCGAAAATGCTGTAGTCGAATTTCCATGAGCCGTTTTGCTTTTTGATCCATTCGATCATCGCCCCTTCGATCATATAAGAATTATCCGACCAGGGGGAATGAACGGCATAGGTAGTGATCCATTTTCCTCCTGCATCGGCATAGCGCTTCAGGTGTTGTTTCAATAATACCTTATGCGCTTCGGACCAGGGCTGCACATGGTTATACCAGGCAATCACCCAGGGATTCTGCCAGAGATCGAGCCGGTATTTCCATTCGTGCGGAGGAGGCAATAATTGTTTTTGCACTCTTATGCTCAACTGCAATGCAACGCTGTGCTTTTCATCCTTCACTTCAATTGTTCCGCGATAAGCGCCGGGCTCTGCATCAGCAGGAATATCGACCGAAAGCCAAACCGGCCGCAGGCTTTTTCCGGGAAGGTCGAACCGTTCAAATGCTTCAAAGCGGTCGGGCATCAGGTATACATTTTTGTATGGAGATGCATCGCAGACTGCATTGCGTGCATTGTATGGATAATTGGACACTACATAACGGAGCAGATTGAGCTGCATATTCTTTTTGCTGATCGACCGGCCTTTTGGATCGGTCAGGTCGGAAAGCGCCAGCCTTACCTGGTTCAATGTATCCGGCGACCAGATCAGGATGAGTGCATTTACGCGCTCGCCTCTCCATCCTGTTATTTGCTGGCCGGTCGTGATTGCTATATCAGGGACTTCGCTTCTGAAATAATGCCGGTCTGTTGATGCAAAGGAAACATGCAGTCCAGGCTTTTCATTGGCCCAGCGGGCTGCATCGGTTGTGCTGTCGTAGGCGTATTCCGGTTCATAGTGGTCGCGGGGTTCGGGTATTTTTGTTCTTTCTATCTCTCCTTTTTCAACCTGCGCTGAAACATGCAACGAACAAAACATAAACATTCCAAAAGCAATCGGGATTTTTTTCATTTTTGAATTATCGGCAGTGATTTACAAATTCCCTTTTTTCAATTCCTCAACGGCATGGTTCGCAGCTCTGGCCGTGAGCGCCATAAAGGTGATGGAAGGATTTTGGTTGCCTACTGAGGTCATGCAGGCGCCGTCGGTCACCAATACATTTTTACAGGCATGCAGTTGGTTCCATTTATTAAGCAATGAAGTGTTAGGATCCTTGCCCATGCGGCAGCCGCCCATTTCATGAATATCGAGGCCCGGCGCCTGTTTGGTATCGCCGGTATCGATGACCTTGCATCCTGCCTTCTCCAGCATCTCTGCACCCTGAATCAGAAAATCCTTGTACATCTTTTCATCATTGGCATCATATCCGACCGAAGTAACCAGCAGGGGAATGCCCCAGGCATCCTGCTGATCGCTGCTTAACCGCACATGGTTTTCATATTTGGGGATCGTTTCCCCCTGCATGCCCATGAATATAAACCAATCGCCGGCTTCTGTCAGTGCATCCTTCCAGTTGGCGCCGATGCCTTCCTGATAATCTCCTTTCTGCCATCCGGTGCGGCTTGCGCTGAAATAACCCAAATATCCTCTCAGGAAATCCGTTTCCTGCCTGAATACATTCCTGAAAGCCGGGATGAAAGCGGCAGTAGGCCTGCGGCCATAATAATATCCGTCGGGGTATCCTTCATAAACAGCGCTTATACGACCCCGGTAGTTATGAAAAGCAATGAACCTTCCCAGCAGGCCATTGTCATTGCCAAGCCCCTGGGGAAAACGATGAGAGGTGGAATTCAATAAGATCAGGTTGGTATTGAGGCAGGCCGCATTGACAAAAATGACGCGGGCATAATATTCAGCGGCCTGTTTGGTATGCGCATCGATAACACGAACGCCAACGGCCTTTCCTTTTTGCTCATCATAAATAATGGAATGCACAACAGAATCGGGCTTCAGGGTGAGATGGCCTGTTTTTTCGGCCCAGGGAATGGTAGCTGAATTGGAGCTGAAATAACCGCCGAACGGGCATCCTCTTTCACAAAGGCTTCTGGCCTGGCACTGACCCCGGCCCTGTTGCAGATGAATATCATTGGGCTTGCTGAGATTGGCGCATCGCCCGATGATCACCTGCCGGTCTTTATAATTTTCCTTTACTTTCTCCTGGATATGCTTTTCCATGCAGTTCAGCTCCCAGGGTGGCAGAAATTCGCCGTCGGGCAAATTGGGAATGCCGTCCTTATTGCCGCTGATGCCGGCGAACCTTTCCACATGGCTGTACCAGGGTGCGAGATCATCATATCCGATCGGCCATTCCACGGCAAAGCCATCTCTTGCCGGAGCCTCAAATTCATATTTGCTCCAGCGCTGGGTTTGCCGCGCCCAGAGCAGGGACTTGCCTCCTACCTGGTAGCCGCGTATCCAGTCGAACGGCTTTTCCTGCACATAAGGATGCTCTTTATCTTTCACAAAAAAATGCTCGGTGGCCTCTCCGAAAGCATAGCACCTGCCGGCAATCGGATTGTCTTTCTGCTTGTTCAGCGGCAGCGTGCCGCGATGCGGAAAATCCCATGGGTTTTTGGTAGCCGTCGGATAATCTTTCAGATGCCTTACTTCCCTTCCCCGCTCAAGCAATAATGTTTTGATGCCATGATCGCATAATTCCTTGGCGGCCCATCCGCCGCTGATGCCGGAACCGATGACGATGGCATCGTAGGTATTTTGCGCTTTTGCCCTGGTATTGAGATATAATGAATCGGGAGGCATGGTTTACCGTTTGTGGCTGGTAAATATAATGAATCCATTTTTGATTTATTTTTAGGTTCTCAAAACAAGTTATGAAAATAAAAACCGGTTCTTGGGCATTGTTACTGCTCTTCAGTATTTCGTCGTTTGCGCAATCGGCGCTCACAGGGCCTTTTACATTGAAGCTGGATCTGCACGGCATTCCGCATATTGCAGGATTAGTTTATCTCAGCTATTATGATGTGGCCCAGGATAAAACCGTAACCGACAGCGCATCGCTTCAAAAAGGCAAAGCTGTTTTTAAAGGAACACTGGAAGAACCGGTGCTGGCGCGACTGAAAGTGGCATCAGGCCCCATAGACAGTGCCACACAAAAAGCCAAATCCATCTATCCCAAAGATTATTTCAGCGTTTATCTTCAACCCGGCACTATCCATTTGCAGGCCAAAGATTCACTCAACCATTCCACCGTTAAAAACTCGGCAGTGCATCAGGATTATCTTGCATTGAAAACAGCAGCAGACGCTTATGATAAGCTGATTGATCCGCTTTACGACAAATACAGGGAATACCGGAAAAATAAAGATTCGCTGGGGCAGAAAAAAACGAGCGATGCCATCGATTCGCTCGAAGCAGATATGCGTGAAAAAGTATACAAGCCTTTTGTGCTGCAGCATGGCAATCAAACTCCTGTTGCTTTATACGCATTGAGGGAATATGCAGGCTATGATATAAAACCGGATGCCGTGGAACCTTTGCTGAAAGGATTGCCCGATGCTTATCAGAACCTGCCTTCAGGAAAAAATATGGCGCAGCAGATAGAGCTGGCCAAGCTGACCGCGGTGGGCAGGCC
>CAYYZJ010000587.1:0-6314 GCA_964475615.1 uncultured Flavitalea sp.
CATCACCGGCTGCAGATGCTGCTTGCCTTCGCCCCTGAGCAGCGTCCTGATCTCATCCATAGTAAAAATGCTGTCGGCCGATTGATTGTTCACCACTACTGCAATGGCGTCATAGGCCAGCACGGCATAAGAGGGCACGAAATGAATGGAGCCCTGAAAAAAATCCCTTTCCGATTTGCTCAGCCCTCTTGTTACGATGATCATGCGGGTGCTGTCGTTGCCAAGATCGCGAAAACAATCTGCTTCCGATTTGTATTCGGGCAGGATCTTCGCGTCGGGATAGGAAGATTCAAAGACCTTGATCTCTGCATCGATGACCGGCTTGAACGATTCATCCACGCTGATATGTATGGTTCCTGAGGTTGGAGTTTCCTGTGTAATTTTTTTCCCCTTCTGCTTGCATCCGCTTATCCCTGCGCTCATGCCTGCCCAGCAAAGAAGATACAATACCATTCCTGCTATGGTCTTTACAGCATGCATCAATGGAAATAATTTTTTTTATATCCCCTGTATACCCGCCAGGCCCCGTAAAGCAGGCACATGCCGGCAAAAAAATACCGGTAAAAAGCCTCTACTTCAAAAGCCACACCCAGCTTGGGAGCGAACAGGAAAAAAAGACCAAAGCCGAAAATGATAATGCCCATGCCGTAATCCATAATGGCGCGCATTAAGATATAACCCTTTCTTCTGCTTTCGGGATTATCGTTTTCCATTTAACAGAATTTTAAAATAGGCCGGGCAATTTACTGAATAAGACAAAGCAAAAACAGAGATTGCTGCTGTTATTTTGTCTTAATCTGCCCGGGGCCGGCCTTAATTCTCAGTATCGGGCGCCTGGAAAATAACAGGCAGGGTATAATATACCGCCACATTGTGCCCGTTTTGTTTTCCCGGTTTCCACTGAGGCATTTTGTTGATCACCCGTTTTACTTCATTATCAAAATCGCTGCCACCGCTCTCTACCAGTTCGATGCCGGCAATGCGTCCGTCCTTATCGACCACAAATCTGGCCATCACCCTGATCCTGGCGCCGGGGTCGAGGTCTTCGCGCGGCATGCGGAGGTTTTTTGAAAGAAAACGGCGAAGGGCTTCCATGCCTCCGGGAAATTCAGGCATCGATTCGGCTATATCAAAAATTTTTTCTCTTTCCGGCTCAGGGGGAGCGGCATGCTCATTGCCGCTTGCTGTTGCTGCAGGGCGTTCTACACCATCTGCTGTATCGCCCTTTATTGTGGCTGTGCCGATCTCAGTTTTATTAAGCTCATCGACAGTAGGCGAAGGATTAGTGGTATTGTTATCCGGAACAATGCGGGGAACAACATCCTGCCTGGTTGCTATTCTTTTTTTCATGACAGGCAGCGGTTGTAGTGGCGGTTTCTGAATCTCCACAGTTGTCAGGATCACAGTATCACTAATCCGATCTTTAAAAAACGCGGTGCTTTTATGCGCCGAAAAACGGTTCGTCCAATAATAAATTCCAACAAAAAGGATCATCACTATAACAACCGCAGCCATCGCCCGTTTCAATCTTCCGTTATAATGTTTTCTTAATTCATAAGCGCCGTATTCCTTGTTCCTGTTCTCGAAAAGAATATCGAGCATATCGGCATGGAGAATGGATTCAGGTTTCATCTTAATATGATTGAAGTGAAGAAATCAGATAAGATGAACCTGCGCAGGTTCCTGGTTAAGACGCCGGCAGCAAATAATTCCATAAGTCCGGCACGATTTTAGGAAATCATTGGCCTGAACGGCCGGCAGGATTTATCCACATCCTGCATTCTGCCAATCCGGTAATCCTGATCCTTTTTATTATTTTTGCGGTTATGAAAATTTTAATGGTTTGCTTAGGCAATATTTGCCGCAGTCCGCTGGCCGAAGGCATTCTTGCACAAAAAGCCCGGCATGCCGGCCTGCCATGGAGCCTCGACAGCGCCGGAACCAACAACGGCTATCATGTCGGCGAAGCCCCCCATCATCTCTCGCAAAAAGTGGCCAGGCTTCATTCCATTGATATCAGCGGACAAAAAGCCAGGTCTTTTGTTCCCGAGGATTTCGACCATTTCGATAAGATCTATGCCATGTCGAAGGATGTGCTGGAAGATATGAAAGCCATCGCCAGGAATAAATTCGATGCAAAAAAAGCCGACCTGCTGATGAATGAACTGTATCCCGGTCACAATCTGGATGTACCTGATCCCTGGTACGGCAACGAACCGGGCTATCATGAAGTATTCAGGATGATCGATACCGCCTGCGAAAAGATCATTGAAAAATACGGGATGCGGGATGAGGGGGATGCGAGATACGAGATGCGGGATGCAGGATAGGCCAATGTTCTTATCCCGTATCCCGAATCTCGCATCCCGTATCTCGCATCCCGCATCCCGCATCATAATCACAAAACCTCCCATAATGCATGGCTAAACCCAGTCTACCCCAGGGCACCCGCGATTTCGGGCCTGATACTGTTCGCAGGCGCAATCATATCTTCAATACTATCCGCAACGTCTTTGAGACCTATGGCTTTCAGCCCCTGGAAACACCGGCCATGGAAAACCTCGATACCCTGATGGGTAAATATGGAGAAGAAGGCGATAAGCTCATCTTTAAGATCCTCAATAACGGACTGAACGATCCGAAGAATATCGATAAGTCCAGGGCCGCATTCGAGAACGTATTGCAGGGAAAGAATGACAGGAACCTCACCGAGCGCGCCCTTCGGTACGATCTCACCATTCCCTTTGCCCGCTATGTGGCGATGAACCATGCGCAGCTTGCTTTTCCTTTCAAACGCTACCAGATACAGCCGGTATGGCGGGCCGACCGGCCGCAGAAAGGACGCTACCGCGAATTTTATCAATGCGACGCCGATGTGGTGGGCAGCTATTCTATGCTGAATGAAGTGGAGCTGGCCTGCATCTATACCACGGTATTTGAAACATTGGGGATCGATATCGAACTCAGGATCAACAGCCGCAACATTTTAACGGCGCTGGCCGAAACCTGCGGCGGTGCAGATAAGCTGACGGATATCACTGTTGCCATCGATAAGCTCGATAAGATCGGGATAGAAAAAGTGAAGCAGGAATTATCGGAAAGGGAGCTGAACGATGAGCAGATCGCTATCATCGGATCTTACCTGGCCATCAACGGGAGCAATGAGGAAAAAATCTCGCAGGTAAGATCATTGATCGGAACAAGTGAATCGGGGAAAAAAGGGATCGAAGAGGTTGAATCGCTGCTCGGCTTGCCGCACAACATTCAACACTCAACACTCAACACTCAACATTCAACGTTAATCTTTGACCCTACCCTTGCCCGCGGCCTCAACTACTATACCGGCATCATCTTCGAAGTGAAGGCCAAAAACGTTCGGATGGGAAGCATTGGCGGAGGCGGACGTTATGATGATCTCACCGGCCTGTTCGGCGTTCCCAATATTCCCGGCGTGGGCATCTCTTTCGGCGTGGATCGCATTTATGATGTGATGGAAGAGCTGAATCTGTTCCCTCACGAGCTGAGCACAGGCACCCGGGTATTGTTCTTTAATCTGGGAGAAGCGGAAAGCTATATCGCATTCGGGCTGATGCAGCAACTGAGAAGCCGGCATATTCCTGCCGAACTTTACCACGAAACTGCGAAATTCGACAAGCAGTTCAAATATGCCGAAAGGAAGAACATTCCATTCATCATCATCATCGGCGATGAAGAATTGAAGAACGGAACCTGCTCCATCAAGGATCTCCGTACCGGAAAACAGGAATCGATACCGCAATCATCGCTCACGCAATACAATTTTAACCCATGACCGCTTATATACTGCTTATGATTATGGGCCTTGGACTGTGCCTGTTCATTTTTTCGATCAAAAGCAAATACAGACAGCTTGTGCGGAAAGGTGAAAAGACCGACGGCATTCTGCAAGGCTATGAAACCGTGAAGATCAGGAACAATACGGTCAAGGTTCCGGTAGTGAGCTTTGTGACCAGGGCCGGCCAGTCTTTTGTTTTAAAAGATGAAAAAAGTTTTTTCCCTGCCAATGCAAAGAAAGGAAGCAGGATGTATGTGTTCTATGATCCTGTCAATCCGGAAGCATTCATGATACAGGGAAAAAAATTCAACCAGATGTGCATTGTTGTGCTGGCAGGAGGCATCGTTTTTATATTAACAGGGCTGATCCTGCTGCTTAACTATCTCGACATCATTCATTGGTTCAAAAAATAAATCACTGAACCCGTTCATAAACAATCGCCGCTCCCTGCCCCACTCCAACACACATCGTAGCCAGTCCGTATTTCGATTCCCTTCTTACCATTTCATGCAATAATGTAGCCGATATGCGAACGCCGCTGCATCCCAGCGGGTGGCCGATGGCAATGGAACCGCCATTTACATTCACTTTGCTTATATCGAGGCCGAGCTCCCGGATGCAGGCTATGGATTGCGAGGCAAAAGCCTCATTGAGCTCGATGAGGTCAAGATCATGTACACTTAATCCCGCTCTTTGCAAAGCCTTTCTGGTTGCAGGCACGGGCCCGATGCCCATGATGGCAGGATCCACTCCGGCTACAGCCATGGAAACGATCTTTGCCATAGGCTGAAGCTCATAACGGGCAACCGCTTCTTCGCCGGCCAGCAGCATGGCCGCTGCTCCGTCATTGATGCCTGAAGCATTGCCTGCAGTAACGGTTCCGTCTTTTTCAAATGCAGGCCTGAGGCGGGCCAGCTTTTCCATCGAGGTTTCGCGCGGAGGTTCGTCTTTGGAGAACCAGGTGATCAGCTTGTCCTGCGTAAGCTCAACAGCCGCGATCTCCGAATCCCATTTGCCGGCTTCCAGTGCCGCAAAATATTTTTGCTGGCTGGTCAATGCAAACTCATCCTGCTGCTGGCGCGATATCTTCCATTGCCGGGCCACATTCTCCGCTGTTTCGCCCATGGAATAAGGATAGTATCGATCGGTGAGCTTTTTATTGATAAAGCGCCAGCCGATGGTGGAATCGAAGATCTCCGTTTGGCGGCTGAAAGGATGGGTGGCCTTGCCCATCACAAAAGGCGCGCGGGTCATGCTCTCTACGCCGCAGGCGATATACAGATCGCCTTCTCCGCACATAATGGCGCGGGATGCATCCATGACGGCCTGCAGTCCCGATGCACATAAACGGTTTACCGTATTGCCGGGAATGCTTACGGGCAGTCCGGCCAGCAGCACCGCCATCCTGGCCACATTACGGTTATCCTCACCCGCCTGGTTGGCATCGCCCGCGATCACATCTTCAATAGCATCGATGTCGATACTATCATTCCGCCGCAGCAATGCCGTGATCACATGAGCCAGCATATCATCCGGCCTCACGCTGCTGAGCGCCCCGCCATATTTGCCGACCGGCGTTCGCACCGCATCGATTACATAAGCCGTCTTCATTGGAATTTAATATTTAATATTTAAGATCGTATAATACCAACCCTAAAAGGCAAATATCAGCGAAATCCTCATAAATCCCCCAATCCATGATTATCTTTGCAGATTGATGAAAATGGAAAAGAAAAATATCAGGCACCTGGGCCTTGCGGAGCTGGAGCAGTATTTTGAATCGCTGGGCGAAAAAAAGTTCAGGGCAAAGCAGGTTTGGGAATGGCTATGGCTGAAGCATGCGCACAGCATCGATGCCATGACCAATCTCAGCAGGGAGCTGAGGGCAGCGCTGTCTGAATCCTTTTCCCTTCCTGCCCTTTCCGTCGATGCCACACAATACAGCAGCGACGGCACGGTAAAAAGCCGTTTCAAAACGGTTGAAGGCCATTTGGTGGAAGGCGTGCTCATCCCTGCCGAAGACCGCAAAACAGCCTGCGTGTCCTCGCAGATCGGCTGCTCGCTGAGCTGTAAGTTCTGCGCCACCGGCTATATGGAACGCAAACGCAATCTCGATTTCGATGAGATCTATGATGAAGTGGCCTTGATCAATGAACAATCAGAGCGCATCTACAATAAAAAATTATCGAATATCGTGTTCATGGGCATGGGAGAACCCTTGCTCAATTACAAGAATGTGCTCAAAGCCATTGAAAGGATCACTGCTCCCGACGGACTGGCCATGAGCCCCAGGCGCATCACCGTTTCCACTGCAGGAGTGGCCAAGATGATCAGGCAATTGGGAGATGACAAGGTAAAATTCAAGCTGGCCCTTTCCCTCCATGCCGCGAACGACCGCAAGCGGCATGAGATCATGCCGATCAACGACAGCAACAATATCAGATCGCTGGTAGATGCATTGAATTATTTTTATAAGCAAACCGGCAATGCAATCACTTTT
>CAYYZJ010000588.1:0-8134 GCA_964475615.1 uncultured Flavitalea sp.
TATTTACTACCTGCCACACCTATCAGTCCTGCATCCGGATACTGATTGAACAAATTAGCGATCTCCATTCCCCAGTTGTCGCTGCGAAATAATATATCTTCATGAATAAAGCACAAAATCGGGCAGGCTGCTTTCCCGGCCATAATATTGTAAACCTCGCACAGGCCCTTCTGTTGATCTCTATTATCCCAGACAAGTAGTTCATATTCCAATCCTATCGTTGCAGCAATATTTTTCTTAATCTGCGACAGGTATTCAGGATTTATAGAACAGATAACTATAGAAAGCATGATAAAATTGGAATTAGATATTGAGTTATTTGTACATTGCAAACTTCAAGAAATAAATGGAAATGGGGAATAGTTCGTTTATAAAAAACCTGTTCAGAGGAGTTCAACTGAGGCTTAAAGCACTTCGGAATCCTTACAGGGAAGTGAATATAAGCTGGCTTATGTTAAAATATTACAAACATCTTCCTCCTGGAAAAACAAGAACACACCGTTTATTTGGAAAAAAATTTTACTTTGTTAGTCCTGCTGAGCTTTTACATGGATTGAAGGAAATATTTATCGATAAGCTTTATAATCAGACATTGCCGGAAAGACCGTATATCATTGATTGCGGAGCCAATATTGGTCTCAGTATAATCTATATGAAAAAACTTTTTCCCGACGCAGAAATACTCGCTTTTGAGCCTGATGAAAAAAACTTTGATTTGCTATCCAAGAATCTCAAGTCATTTGGATACGAAAATATTGAAATCAGAAAGGAGGCTGTATGGAAGGAAAATACGATCCTCAAATTTTCTAATGAAGGCTCCATGTCAAGCAAAATAGCTGAAGAAAATTCTCTTCAAAGCCTGGATGTAAAAGCAATACGGCTAAAAGACTTTTTAAACAGGAGGATTGATTTTTTGAAAATTGATATTGAAGGAGCTGAATTCTCTGTTATTAAAGACATATCGGGAAGTCTGTCTACCGTTGGGAATTTATTCATAGAGTATCATGGGAATCTCGAAAATAATCATGAGCTAACAGAAATGCTAGAAATCGTCAATAAAAATGGGTTCAATTTCTATATAAAGGAAGCAACAAGTATTTACGATTCTCCTTTTTTACGAATAAAAAAAACTCATATACCGTACGATTTACAACTGAATATATTTTGTTTTAGAAACCGGCAATAATATGTATTTTTGATTCGTATCTGAAAACCCTATTAACCCTTATGACTCTTAATGAGCCGGATTTGTCGCCTATTTTTGCTGTTTAGTAGCATCCTCCTTTACTCTTCAACATCGGCACAGGTGAATCGGACTTTATCATCCTGCAATGGTTCATTGTATTTGCCCTCGGCGCCTTCCTATGTTCAAATCGGCAATTTGAATGTTACTGGTAATCAGCTTACAGTAGAAGCCATGATCAATCTGACAATGCCATTTACCGGCGGGCCTTCAATCGGCAGCGATATTGTTACTAAATATAGGGATCCTTCAGATGTCAATTATTTATTAAGAATTCAAAATGCCCAGGTAACAACCAACACTGGATTTTATCAAACTTCGCCGATTTGTGACATCCAAATCAATAAAACCTACCATGTAGCGATGGTGTATGATGGCAGTCATTTAAAATATTATCGCAACGGATTTTTAATGAGTGAAGTGCCGGCGAACGGAGATCTTGTTCAAAATGGTTGGCCTGCGCAGATTGGTTACTATTATAGTCAGTATTACAACACCAATTTCATCGGCTACATCAACGAAGTACGCATCTGGAATGTGGCCAGAACCCAGGGAGAGATAAGGGCATATATGAACACTTCTCTCCCTAATCCCACTACCCAAACCGGGTTACTGGCTTATTATACATTCGATGATCTTATAAACAAACAAGGCAATCCTGCATGGAACGGAACCTTATACGGAGCTGCACAGATTAACCAGCAGAATCCTACCTGCGCCGGCTTTGTGGCAGATTCGTGCGTCATTCTTTCGGCCGACAGTACCATTGTCAACTCCTATACAGAAGTGCTCCGTTATGATCTATGCAGTAATAGCCTTACCGTAAATGACGCTTCTGCTTTCAAGGTCGGCGATACAGTATTGCTGGCCCAAATGAAAGGAGCGATCATAGACAGTTCAAATACGCAATCTTTCGGAACTATTCTCGATTATAAAAACGCAGGGAATTATGAATTCAATTATGTCAGTGCAATAAGCGGAAATAATCTATCGTTGAAAAACACCTTACAACGATCATACGATATTCCGAATGGGAAAGTACAACTCGTAAGGGTTCCTTATTATGAATCCCTGACCACAACTTCAACCCTTACCTGTATGCCTTGGGACGGCAGCAAAGGAGGCATTTTGGCTGTGATCGTGAAAAATACACTGCAATTACAAAACAATATCGATGTGGCGGGGAGGGGATTTAGCGGAGGCAACAGCCTCAATCAGCACAATTCTGTTCTTTCTTGTTTTTACAATGATTTTTATTATCCGGTCGGTGTAACTTTTGCTGCCGCCAAAGGAAATGGCATTACCACTTTAGGCAACGGCATTGCCTGGGGAAAAGGCGCTCCCGCCAACGGCGGAGGAGGCGGCTCCGGTCATAATTCAGGAGGTGGCGGCGGAGCAAATGCAGGAAGCGGCGGATATGGCGGATATCAGCTCCTGACCTGCGGCAACGCTCCTTTCGATAACAGGGGCCTTGGTGGCCATGCACTAACTTACAGCAATACCCGAAATAATATATTCATGGGTGGCGGCGGCGGATCAGGTCATGCTGATAATCCGGGCGGATCCGACATGACTGGCGGCAATGGCGGAGGTATTGTAATCATAAAATCATCTTCCATTCAGGCTAATGGCTTTGACATACTCGCAATGGGAGCGGCGGCTGATGAGTGCAGTTTCAGCTATTATTCCGATTGTCACGATGGAAGCGGCGGCGGAGGCGGTGGAGGAACTGTTTTGATCGAAAACAGCAACTATCTTTCCCCATTAAAAATAGATGTGAGTGGTGGAAAAGGAGCTGATCTGGTCATCTATAATCCGATAGCAGGTGCAGATAAAATAGGCACCGGTGGCGGAGGCGGCGCGGGAATAGTATGGCTGAATTCCGCATCCTTGCCTTCAAATGTAACTGCTAATGCCAACGGTGGCCAGAATGGTGTGATCATACAAAACAATAACGATCCCTGGGGCGCTACTTCCGGCCAAAACGGAATTACGCTCTTCGGCTTAAATATGCCTGTTGACGCAACACCCTTCAAGAAAAATATCGATTCCATCCGCTTCACCGACACCAGCACCCGCTGCCGGTCCGTCGACTTCACCGGACAATCATACACCAACACCGGCCCCATCACCAACTGGCAATGGGATTTCGGAGACGGCGGCGCCAGCTCCAATCAATCGCCCACCTATACTTACTCAATGCCGGGCACCTATACCGTAAAACTGGTAGGCACAGACGCCAATCAGTGCAAGGACAGCACTTCAAAAACAATCACCATAGAAGATATAACAGCCAATGCCGGCTCGGATACCCTGCTCTGCGCCAATAATGGAAATACTGCCCAACTGCATGGCTCCGGCGGCAATATCTATGCCTGGTCGCCAGCAGCCTATCTGGACGACAGCACCAAATCCAGTCCGATCGCCACGGTTCAGGACAGCACCCGGTTTTATCTGTTCGTCAGGAACAGTCCCGACGGCTGCACGGATACGGCATCGGTGCTGGTAGGCTTCGTTCACAAGCCCGTATTCCAGGCGCCTCCGGATGCATCCGTCTGTATTGGCAAAAGCGTCCAACTGAACGGGAATAACGGTGATCAATATGTCTATTCCTGGTCGCCTGCCGCTACCCTCGACAATCCATCTTCATCCCATCCCCTGGCAACACCGGCTTCAACAACACAATATTCATTAAACATCAGTGAACCGCTTTGCGGGTTCGACAGCAGCTTTACCATCACTGTTGCCGTTAATCCCAATCCGGTGATAACTGCAGAAAAATCGAACGATATCGATTGTATCGTTACAACAGCTTTGCTGAATGCCAGCGGAGCAGTCATGTATACCTGGACGCCGGCGTCCGGACTGGATAATCCCAACAGCGCCAATCCAACCGCCATCATCGACAGCACCACCACATTCGAGGTGCAGGGCACAGACCTGAACGGCTGCACCGGCTCCGATACCGTGACCGTTAAAGTAACCAATGCCGGCAAACCGCTGTTCGTTATTCCCAATGCTTTTACGCCCAATGGCGATGGACATAATGATTGCTTCAGCATACGCCGCTGGGGCAATGTGGTCATCGAAGAATTTTCCGTGTACAACCGCTGGGGCGAAAAAATCTTTACTGCCAGAAATCCCTCCGCCTGCTGGGACGGAACGTTTAAAGGCAAACCGCAGGATGCCGGCGGATACGCTTATGTCATTAAAGCAAAAACATTCTGCGGAGAAATTACGCGAACCGGAATGGTGATGCTCATCCGCTGATTTTAATTTTATGAACAATTCAGGAACCGGCCCCATTTAAGAAAGCTTTATAAAAAAATAGCACGAAAATTGTTGAATTCTATTTCAACAGTTAATGCCCATGCTTACCCAGTTCCACAGAAATATTCAGTTCACCAAATTGCTGAAAGCCGAAGGCAGGCTTCGCGAATTCAATTTCAGAAAAACCAATGGCCTCCACGAAGAGCTGTTTACCGTTGATGTGAGCGACGACCGCGGCAACCGCATCATGTTCAAGATGCATAAGAAGGACGATTCCTGGAAAATAAAGGATCAGCCGCTGCCCGACTGGATCCGCGATAACGAAGCCCGCTTTAATGAACTGATAGAAGAAGATCTGCGATCCGTACACTGATTCCCTTTTTTCATTATTTTTATTGCGATTCCGGAAATCGTTATGCATGAGTAAATCCGTTCGGTTTACCACAACCATACTGCAGTTTGCTGAACAGGGAGAAAAGACCGGCTGGACGTATATCCAGATTCCCCAGGACTTAGCAGAGCAGCTCAAGCCCGGAAATAAAAAATCATTCCGGGTAAAAGGCAAGCTGGACAATTACCGCATTGCCGCCACTGCCCTGATGCCCATGGGCGACGGCAGCTTCATCATGCCCATAAACGCCACGATGAGAAAAGGCATCGGCAAGCGCAAAGGCGCCATGCTCAGCGTACAACTGGAAGCCGACGACAAACCCATCCCCCTTTGCCCGGAACTGATGGAATGCCTGGCCGATGAACCCGCAGCCCTTGCCTTCTTCAACACCCTCCCGCCTTCGCATAAATTATATTTCAGCAAATGGATAGAAGGCGCAAAAACAGAGCCCACCAAGACCAAGCGCATAGCCCAGGCCGTTAATGCCCTGTCGAAAAAATGGGGGTTTGGAGAAATGAGCCGCGTCCTGAAGAAAGAGCGGGAATAGTGATAATGTGAAAATATGAAAATGTGAGAAATGTGGAAATTGACTTTTTAATACGCATGCTTAGCATATAAAGCATTTTCACATTTCCACATTTCCCACATTTCCACATTTTCTTCATGCCTGTATCTTATTAAACCGGTAAACCGAAAACCAGCTCAATACAATCAGCGTAACCAGCATAACAATAAAATCAGTCGTCAATCCAAAATGACTTTGGTTGATCAGGGTGGTGCGCATGGCATCCACGGCATAAGACAATGGATTGATGGATGCGATCACCTTCATTACACCGGGTATATTGTCGAGCGGATACATCGATCCCGATAAAAAGAAAAGCGGCACTACCAGAAAATTGGTCATGGCCATGAAGCCGGGCATGTCATGCACCATTGCGCCGATCGCTGAGCTGAAGCTCACCATAGCCAGCGCAAGCAAGGCCATGAACAGCACAGTAAGCAGCAGCATCGGCCAGTTGTAGGGATGAAAGCCGAATACGAGCGCAATCAGGAACAGGGCGATGCCCTGGATAACGCCGATAGTGGCTCCGCCCAATGCGCCTCCCATCATCACCGCCGTGCGTGAAACAGGGGCAACGAGCGTTTCCTTCAGAAATCCGAACTGCTTGTCGAAAATGATGCCGGCGCCCCAGAAAATGGAAGTAAATAAAATGGTCTGTGCAATCACCCCCGGCACAATGAACTGGATATAGCTGCCTCTTCCCGCCTGCTGGAAAATGGAGTTGAACCCATATCCCAATGCCAGGAAATAGACCAGCGGCTGAACCACGCTCAGCATCATGCGAATGCCCGAACGCTTGTATTTCTTCATCTGGCGAAGCCAGAGTATGTAGATGGTATTCATAAAACGGTTGTTTGCATTACTACCTGCTGGTAATGATCCTCCTGATCATCTCCCTCCTGCTGTCGGCGCTGCTGAGGGTTTCATCGCGCACATCCTTGCCCGTTAGTTCCAGATAGGCTTGCTCCAGGTTATCGGTGCCGGTCTGCTGTTTCAGCTCTTCTGCCGTTCCCAGTGTAATGAGCTTTCCATGATCTATGATGGCAATGCGGTCGGCCACTGCTTCGGCTTCGCCCAGGTAATGGGTGGTGAAGAAAATGGTCATGCCCTCCTGCTGGTTGAGCTCGCGGATATAGTTCCATAACAGGTTCCGCGTTTGCGCATCAAGTCCCAGCGTAGGCTCATCCAGGAAAAGGATCCGGGGGTGATGCAACAGTCCCCGCGCAATCTCGAGCCTCCGCTTCATGCCTCCTGAAAAGGTTTTGACGAGCGCGTCCTTCCTGTCCCAAAGCTCTACCAGCTTCATCAGGTTCTGAATGCGTTCATTGCCGGTCTTTTTTTCCAGCCCGTAAAGCACGGCATGCAACTGCATGTTCTCATAAGCGGTGAGGTCGCCGTCGAGACTGGGATCCTGGAAAACGATTCCGAAAATTTTTCTTGCCGCATCCTGCTCTTTCACCACATCGTGGCCGGCCAGCTCAAGTCTGCCGCTGCTAGGCTGCAACAGCGTGGTGAGCATTTTGATGGATGTGCTCTTTCCTGCGCCGTTAGGGCCCAGGAAAGCAAAGATCTCGCCCTCTCCCACCGTGAAGCTCACGTCATTTACAGCGGTGATCTTTCCAAAGGTCTTGGTCAGGTTCTGTACCGAAATAATGGTTTGCATGTTTTTGTTTTAGTTTGCTTTTATCAGGGTGACGAATGAGCCGGCAAAATATTGTACCGCTTTATTCAATGCACCAATACCCCGATGCATACTGATCTTTTTTCACCCCGATCCCGAATAATTTCCTAAGCCAGTTTTTCAATAATTCCAGTTTGCTGTGTCTCATATCTTTTTTTTTGCAAACTTATTCCGGAACGGGCCGCAGGGCAAAGGCTATTAGGCAAACCGGGAATTTTCAAAGGTAAAACAGCTTGTTTTACCGGTAAGACTTGCGTGACAAAAAAATAACATTGCCTTGTATCGTTTTCTGTTTATTCACACGCTGTTAATAAGTAACTTTGTGTACCTGGTACATCAAATGGTTAAATTTGGCACAGTTGAGCGAAGCCAATCTGTACAATTATTGTGAACTTAAAATGAATTGAATTTGACTGAAACTATTATCAACCTGGAAACCGTAAACCCTATCGAATTCTTTGGGGTCAACAACGGTAAACTCGATATATTGAAAAAGAAATTCCCGCTACTCAAAATCCTCTCAAGAGGCACGCAGATCAAGCTTAGCGGTGCTCCCGAACAGATTGAATCAGCCAAGGAAAAGATCGACCTCCTGGTGCAGTACCTGGAAAGGAACGGGCACGTGAGCGAGAATTATTTTGAGCAGATCCTGGGGGGCGACGATGCCGAGACCGTTGACCATTTCGTTGACCGCAATCCCAATGATATCCTCGTGTTCGGCCCCAACGGCAAGACCGTCCGGGCGCGCACCGTGAACCAGAAGCGCCTGGTGGCTTCTACCGAGAAGAACGATATCGTATTCGCCATCGGCCCTGCCGGTACCGGTAAAACCTATACCGCTGTAGCGCTGGCAGTAAGGGCGCTGAAGAATAAAATGGTGAAGAAGATCATCCTTACCCGCCCTGCTGTGGAAGCCGGAGAAAGCCTGGGATTTTTACCCGGCGACCTCAAGGAAAAGATCGACCCATACCTGCGCCCGCTCTA
>CAYYZJ010000589.1:0-1590 GCA_964475615.1 uncultured Flavitalea sp.
GGTCCGGCTTGGGGAAATCGGTATGATGCACCGATTGGGCATTGATGCGGCCGGTCACCTCATTGAGATTATTGAACAGCCAGTCGGCAAAGAAAGGAGATACCGGGGCCATCAGCCTGACAATGGTCTCCAGGCATTCATACAGGGTTTGATAGGCGCAGATCTTATCGTGCTCATACTCGCCTTTCCAGAAACGGCGGCGGCAGAGCCTTACATACCAGTTGCTCAGGTGCTCATCTACAAAATCCTCGATGAGGCGGCCGGCAATGGTAGGTTCATAATCGTCGAAACTGTCGGTGACCTTTTTTACCAGGGTATTGAGTGAAGAAAGGATCCAGCGGTCTATTTCAGGCCTTTCTGCAAGGGGAATGTATGCTTCCCTGAAAGCAAATCCGTCCACATTGGCATAAAGGGCAAAGAACTGATAGGTATTATACAGGGTTCCGAAAAATTTGCGCTGCACTTCCCGGATGCCTTCTATATCGAACTTCATGCTTTCCCAGGGAGAAGCGTTGGTGATCAGGTACCAGCGGGTGGCATCGGCCCCGAACTGCTCGATGGTCTTGAACGGATCGACCACATTGCCCAGGCGCTTGCTCATTTTATTCCCGTTCTTATCGAGAACCAGTCCGTTGGATACGCAGGTTTTATATGCAACAGAATCGAAAAGCAGGGCTGCGATGGCGTGGAGTGTATAAAACCATCCACGGGTTTGGTCAACTCCTTCCGCAATAAAATCGGCCGGGAAGTTCTGTTCAAAGGTTTTTTTATTCTCGAAAGGGAAATGCCATTGGGCATAGGGCATGGCGCCACTATCGAACCAAACGTCTACCAGGTCCGGAACGCGGCGCATGATCTTGCCGGAACCGCTGATCAGGAAGATGTCGTCTACATAAGGTTTATGCAGATCGCCGGTATTAAATCGAAAAATTGGTTGTATAAATAAATATGGTAAATTTGCATCGGAAACTGCTCCCATGTCTTCACGGTTAAGCGTAGGGAAGATATGCGTAGCATCGGCGAGTGCGGAATCGCTACCGGTAGCAACAGTTTTCCTTTTCTTTTTAAATCCTGTTATCAGCCAGTTATAGTCTTCATCGTGCAGGAACTTTGATATGATCACAATATAATTGTCGTCCTGTATCTCTACCCGCCTGGCTTTTTCAGGGCCGAACTCCCTGGTTATTTTACCTGATACCAATGTTTCCGCAAGATTATTGAAAACGTCTTCAATGACCTGATCTTTAAATTCAGGAACATTGGCTATTTCCCAGCTTCTTTTAGCCAGTATCTTGGCGGTTCCATAGCCTCCTGCAAAATCCTTATCTGCATCGCCTTCTTTGCCCCACAGAAAATGAATAAAGCCATCGGGCAAATCGGGCCTGCATACCGCATATTCAACATCTTTCTTATGCTTGAGCTGATGTTCGAATGCTTTTCTGCCAAGAAATATCTCCCGCTCTGCATCGAACTGCTTAATGCGTTCATCGCTGGTGTACCAGCTATTCGATTCAGCAATGAGTTCCTGTAATTCCCTGATACTTCCGATGCATATTTCCTCCTTGCCGTCTTCCGTTCTCCAGATGGGCA
>CAYYZJ010000590.1:0-2146 GCA_964475615.1 uncultured Flavitalea sp.
ATGAAATATTTTGAAGAAGACCTTGCCGTTGTTGAACTGCCCGAAGAACAGTTGCAGATGGTTGAAGCAAAAGAAAACCGGCGCCACGCCCAATCGGGCAGCCCCTGGCCATCGGCCAATGTTTTCGATAAGGAGATGAGGGTATCCAAGGTCAGCGATCCGGAGCGGATCATCGATTACCTTACTGCAGATAAAAATATTTCCGAGATACACGATGCGCTGATCCTCGGCATTCGCGATTATTTCCGCAAGATGGGATTTTCACAAGCCATCCTCGGAAGCAGCGGAGGCATCGACAGCGCCGTTGTGCTTTCGCTGGCCTGCGAAGCGCTGGGTAAGGAAAATGTGCGGGCCATTCTCATGCCTTCGCAATATTCCAGCTCGCATTCGGTTGATGATGCTGTCCAGTTGTCGACCAACCTGGGCAACGATTACGATATCATCCCCATAAAAAATATTTATGAATCCTTTCTTGCCGCATTGAAGCCGGTTTTCGGCGATCTTCCTTTCGATCTTGCTGAAGAGAACATACAAAGCCGCTCCAGGGGAAACCTGCTTATGGCTATCGCCAATAAATTCGGTTATATCTTGCTGAATACTTCAAACAAAAGTGAGCTGGCAACCGGTTACGGAACGTTGTACGGCGATATGGCCGGCGGACTGAGCGTGCTCGGCGATGTATATAAAATGCAGGTATATGCGCTGGCCAGATACATCAACCGCGAAAAAGAGATCATTCCCGCCAATATTCTCGCAAAAGCTCCTTCTGCCGAGCTGAGGCCGGGCCAGAAGGACAGCGACAGCCTGCCCGAATATGCCGTGCTGGATAAGGTGCTGTATCAATACATCGAAAAGCGGCAAGGGCCTAAAGAGATCATCGCCATGGGCATCGATGAAGCTTTGGTGAACCGGGTGCTCAGGCTGGTGAACACCAGCGAATATAAAAGAAACCAGTTCTGTCCAATCATCCGCGTAAGCTGTAAGGCATTCGGAGTGGGCAGAAGAGTGCCGATCGTGGGGAAATATCTCAGCTAAAATTATTGCTTGACCAATGTGGTGGTGCCCGTTCCCGAAGGCTCATCTTCGATTTTGCCGGTGATCACCAGCTTGGTTCCGTCAAAGCTGGTGATCTTGCCTGCATTGCCTCCGAGATAAATGCTGTCGCCCGACAAAGCCCATGTTCCTGAAGAATCTTCCGCAGGATCGCATACAGTTCCTGCATCGATATACGTTGCAGTCATATTCGTATCGAGCTTGATGAGGTTATCCTTTTCGCAGGCCGGCAGCGAATCATAAACATTGATAGAGATGCCGCCATAGGCCCAAACCAGTGCGCTGAGCTTATAGGTGCCCGAAAGATTGGCCACTGTACGGGCGTCGTTTTTGGAATCGTTTTTTTTGCAGGCAACACCGAGAAGCAGACCCAGGGCAATTGCCGGAAGAAATAAAAAATTGCGGCGTTTCATATAGGCTGTTTTATGAAAATATAACGCTTACATGCACGAAAGATTGTATCTGTGTTAAGCGCTCTGCATTAAGCGTTCAGCCCCTTTTATCAAATTTTATCCTGTTTAACCTGTTCTTGACATACTGAATTCGTATTTTGCACCATTAATTTTCCGATATGGTGTATACAGCAGAAGATATCAGGCAACTGAATGAAAAAATACAATACCATTGTTCTTTTATTGACCGCTTGCGCGATGAAGTGGGCCGCGTTATCGTTGGCCAGCAGCACATGCTCGACCGCCTCCTGATAGGCCTGCTCAGCAATGGCCATGTTTTGCTCGAAGGAGTTCCGGGCCTTGCCAAAACATTAATCATCAAATCGCTTGCACAGGCCATCCATGCCAAATTCAGCCGCATACAGTTCACTCCCGACCTGCTGCCTGCAGATGTGATCGGAACCATGATATTCAACCAGCAGCGCAATGAATTCGTGGTGCGCAAGGGCCCCATTTTTGCTAATTTCCTGCTGGCCGATGAGATCAACCGCGCTCCGGCCAAAGTGCAGTCTGCGCTGCTCGAAGTCATGCAGGAGCGCCAGGTCACCATTGGCCTCGATACCTTCAAAGTCCCGCGGCCGTTCCTGGTCATGGCAACGCAGAACCCGATCGAGTCGGAAGGGACATATCCACTGCCTGAA
>CAYYZJ010000591.1:0-2950 GCA_964475615.1 uncultured Flavitalea sp.
ACGTCATGCGAAAGACCGGGGACTTCATTTTTCAGCCTCACATCAAAAACGGATAATTCCAGTTCAAGGCGGTGCGCTTTGCTGAAAGTGGCCAGTATCTCTTTCAAACAGCGCATACCCTGATTGGGTTGTCCTTCATAAAGGTCGAGGATGGCAACGGATATTTTTCGTACTGTCGGCATGCTGCAAAGTTAAGGCATAAAATGCTCTATCTTTATACAGCGCTGTTTTCAGCACAATTATTGCGCTGCTTATCTCTCATCAAAAACGATCTGTTATGGCCGCAAAAAAGAAAAGGGCTCCATCTCCCAAAAAAATATCCCCTTCCGCAAAACTGATCAGCACGGTGGCATTGGAAGGAAGCGCTAAGAAGGTTCCGCCCGGCAAGAACCTGGGCACTACCAATCTCAATGAAGTGATAGAGGTAACGATCCGGCTCAGACGAAAAAATACGATCGACAATTTTGTTAAGCAGGTATCCGAGGGTAAAGCCAAACCGCTGTCGCCCGATGAATTCGATCGGCGGTTCGGCGCCAGTGAAGAAGACATCAGGCTGGTAGAAGCATTTGCCCGGCAGCACGATCTCACCATCGTTGAATCTTCCGTTCCGAGGAGAACGGTGATCCTCAAAGGAACGGTGCAGCATTTTTCGGATGCATTCGGAGTATATCTTTCCAATTATCAGCATCCCGACGGAAAAGTTTTCCGCGGCAGGATAGGAAGCATCAAGATTCCTGCATCGCTCGAAGGCATTATCGAAGGCGTGTTCGGGCTGGACGACCGTCCGCAGGCCCGTCCCATGTTCCTTATGGTAAAAGATCAGGGGCATCTGATTCAGCCGCATGCGGCAAACATTTCATACAATCCCAACGACGTAGCCAAAGCATATTCTTATCCTAATGATGTGGATGGAGCCGGTCAATGCATTGCCCTGATCGAGCTGGGCGGCGGCTACCGGAGCGATGATATGAAAAATTATTTTGCCCAGCTCGGCCTGTCTGAGCCGGAGATCATTTCGCAGTCGGTTGACGGAGCGCATAACAGCCCGTCCACTCCCGACAGTGCCGACGGTGAAGTGGCCCTCGACATCGAAGTGGCCGGCGCGGTAGCTCCGGGCAGCCGCATCGTGGTGTATTTTGCACCGAATACCGATAAGGGCTTTCTGGACGCCATCACGGCAGCCCTGCACGATACGGCCAACAAGCCTTCGGTGATCTCCATCAGTTGGGGCGCTGCCGAATCGCAATGGAGCGATCAGGCGATGCAGAACTATAATGAAACATTCAAGTCGGCCGTTGCATTGGGCGTTACCATCGCTGCTGCTGCCGGCGACAGCGGATCTTCCGACGGGCAGACCGATGGCAAAGCGCATGTCGATTTCCCGGCAAGCAGTCCCTATGTGCTTGCCTGCGGCGGCACCAGGCTGGAGAAGAACAAGGAAACGGTATGGAATGATGGCAATGGATGGGCCACCGGAGGAGGCATCAGCGATGTATTCCCTGTTCCCGATTATCAGAAGCAGGTTGCATTGCCGCCATCCGTTAACTCAAAGCAACATACGGGAAGAGGATTGCCCGATATTGCGGCCAATGCAGATTCTGAAACCGGATACAATATTCTCGTCGACGGACAATGGAGCGTTATCGGCGGAACCAGCGCCGTTGCCCCGCTGATAGCCGGGCTGCTGGCATTGGCCAATCAGAAGCTCAAGCGCAATGCGGGGTTCATCCATCCCAAATTATATGCGGCAGAAGCTGCAGTGTTCAAAGACATCACCCAGGGCAATAACAATACCGCAGAAGCAGGAGGCTATTCCGCAAAAAAAGGATGGGATGCATGTACAGGGCTGGGCGTGCCGTTGGGGGAGATAGTTGACAGTTTATAGTTTTCAGTCTGCAGTTTCCAGTTTCTGGTTTACAGTTTGGTTGCCCGGATTCATTGTGTATTCCGAATATATGAACTGTAAACTATAAACTCTAAACTGCAAATTAATCGTACTTCCTTCCTTTGGTAAACCAGAAATCCCGGTAAGAGATCACTACGGTGACGTTGAAATATCTTTCCTGGATCAGGTTCTTGACCTGCGTTCCTCTTATTCCGTATTGAAACGTTAATGCATAAGCGAGCGGACTTCTTTTTGAGTTCACGCCTGCTCCGAGCGTAACGCCCATATCTTTGATCTGTTCCCCGTATACGTTCAGATAGGTGGTTCCATAGTACAATCCGCCGTGGAAATAGGAAGTCTCCAACTGGGTATTATATACGTTTTTCTTGTTCGAAATTTCAAAACCGATGGAGCCGCGCTCACTGTTGCGCAAGGCATAATTGAAGCCCGAATAGTTCAGGTCTGACCAGCCCTGGTACCGGTAATCGGCAAGCAGGGAGTACTTTTTATTTTTGGAGATGGAGAATCCCACGCCGAATGTTCTGGGCAAAATATAGTCGGCCTGCTGGTCGGTCTCGTTTTTCAGCTCGGTGGAATCGATATCGTAAATGGTCACATTATAATCTGCCGTCAGGCGGGTTTTATTGCTGAAGGTTCCGCCCAGCGCAAAATCCCAGTTCTTGCCGAGCTTACCGTAATACTGGATTCCATATTCCACATAAGGGTTACCGTAAGTAGTGGTTTTATTGGTAGATACGTAGGTAGACGAGGTATTGGGATTTTCCATGATGGTCTTTTCTGCAACGGATCCGAACAGATAGGAAAGATTAACGCCGATGGACAAGTGATGAAAAAATTCATAGGCATTTGCCCAGTATGCGCGGTTGATCCCGCCGTTGCCCTGAACGTATGCAGGAGAGGTTTCATCTACCGTTCCCAGCACAGGCTGGTTGGTATTGAATTCATAGTTCACGGAGCTGAAAGGCATCAGTCCGACGCTGCTTCCCCAATGCCTGGTGATCTTGGTGCCCAGGGCAAAGCGTTTGAAGGTAATGTCGGAAGACT
>CAYYZJ010000592.1:0-1525 GCA_964475615.1 uncultured Flavitalea sp.
CCTTCCGGTGATCAGCACCTATGAAGGAGGCATATCGAGCATGATCGATGACGGCGTGCATGGTTTTCTCATCAACAAAAACGATATTCCTGCACTGGCATCCAGGATGAGCGAGCTCATCAGGAATCCGCGGCTTGCAGAAGCCATGGGCAGAAAAGCCAGGGAGCGATATGAATCCGATTTCACGCTCGAGAAATTCGAGAACAGGCTGGCCGGCGTCATCGATTCAACCCTGCTCGGCCTGCACCGGAATAAAAATATAGCCTGATGTTTTTTATACGGAAGATTATCTTCTTCTTCAACAACATCTTTAATTTTTTCATCCTGCGGATGAATGCCGTGAAACACGGGAAGGCCGATATATTCGGAATACTGGTAGTGAACAACAAAGGATCGATCGAGATCGGCGACCGGGCAAGGATCAATTCATCGCGGTTCAAGAACATCATCGGCGGGGATACCCGAAGCTCGATCGTTGTGAAAAAAGGCGCAGTGCTGAAGATCGGGAGCAATTTCAGGATGAGCAATTCGGCCATCTATTGCGCAGAGCGGATCACGGTCGGCGATAATGTGATGATCGGCGGAAGCTGCAAGATCTGGGATTCCGACTTTCATCCGCTCGATCCTGTTCAGCGCCTGCAGAATCCCAATGAAAATTACAATACCGCTCCCATCCATATCGGCAACAATGTGTTCGTCGGGGCCGGCACCATTGTTTTGAAAGGAGTGAATATCGGCGACAATGTGATCATCGGCGCCGGCAGCGTGGTAGCGAAAAATATTCCGGCCGGAGAAATCTGGGCGGGCAATCCGGCAAAACCCATAGGCAAAACGGCTGACAAAAATGAAAACCAGGGAACGCTTCAATTATCTGGGCGTTGATATCAATGCCACCAATCTGCAGGAAACCATTTCCTTTCTTTTGCAGTATGATTATGACAAGCCCGGCTATGTGCTGTTCCCCGACAGCTCAGTGATCGCCAGTGCCCGGAACGACGAAATGCTCAGAACGATCCTGAACCGATCGCTGCTTACCATGCCCGACGGACTGCCCTCGGCGCTTTATGCAAAATACAAAGGGTATAAAAATGTTTCTACGGTTTCGGGATATCTGCTTTGCAACAATTTATTATCAACGGGGCTTTCGCATTATTTTCTCGGCTCATCGGAATCCACGCTGGAAAAGATCAAAGAGAAGCTTGCGGCGAAATTCCCCAATGCCAATATTCTTGGATACAGTTCACTTCCATTCTATGAACTGGAATACCTGAAACAAGGCATCCTGCTGGAAGAAGAGCTGGAAAAAATAAACCGGCTCAAACCGGATCTGATCTGGGTTGGATTGAGCAGCCCCAAGCAGGATTATCTCATCCATGGACAGATAGCCGGATTGCAGCACGGCATCATGCTTGGCGTGGGCGGCGTGTTCGATTATTTATCGGAGAACCAGAAGAAAAGTCCGGAATGGATAAAAAAGATAGGAATGCGGTGGTTGTGGAGATTGATGAAAGAACCCAGGAGGCTC
>CAYYZJ010000593.1:0-3156 GCA_964475615.1 uncultured Flavitalea sp.
GGAACTGACCCTCGGATATGATATTCCTTTACCCGCCTCATTGCATGTAATTAAAGGGGCGCGCTTCAATGTTGTAGCCAGAAACCTTTTCTGGTTCTATCGCGGAAGCTCCACCCTGGATATACCGGGCTTGGGTAAACGAAAAATGTGGATGGATCCGGATATGAGCCTGGGCAATGCCAATTACCAGGGCGTGGAATACGGCACCCTGCCTTCTTCCCGCAGCCTGGGCTTTAACCTGAGGCTTACATTCTAAACACAAGGAAAAACTAAAATGGAAAAAAGTATGAAATATATATCATCAATCCTGAACAGGCAGTTGCTTATACTGATTATGCTGGCTGGTGTAGTGCTGAGTTCCTGTACCAAAAAATTCAAAGACATCAATACCGACAAGAATGCCATTGCAACAGTAGGCCCGGCCGAATTGCCTTTCCTGTTCTCCAAAGCGCAATCCACCGCCACCAACAGCCAGTGGAATTACCAGGTTGCGCAGAATCTTTTTTCTGACCAGTACTGCCAGTATTTTGCCTGCGTGGCCACCTATTTTCAATCGGACAGACTGTTCATCAGACAGGACTGGGTGGGAGCTGCCTTCAATCCCATGTATACCGATGTAATGCCGCAGTTGCAGACCATACTCGCCAGTACCGATTCGCTCACCGCCGAGCATGCGCTGGCCGAAGTATGGTGGGTGTTCACCTTTCATCGCGTAACGGATTACTGGGGGCCCATTCCTTATTTCAGCGCCGGACAGCCGGCAGTGTCCGTACCCTATGATGCACAGGATAAAATTTATGATGATTTTTTCAAAAGGCTCGATGCCGCAGCCGCTGTATTGAAAACACAAACCGGGGCAACACCTTATGGATCCTATGATCTGATTTACGGAGGAGATGTTTCAAAATGGCTGAAGTTCACCAATACGCTTCGGCTTCGCCTGGCCTTGCGGATATCCAAAGTAGATCCTGCAAGAGCAAAGACAGAAGGAGAAGCCGCTATTGCCGACGGGGTGCTCAGCACCAGTCCCGATGACGACGCGCTCATTCAAAGAAGCACCAAAGGTTCTGACGGCAACGGGCTTTCCATCATGTCGGACTGGAATGAATTCCGCATGAGCGCCGCCATGTCGTCGGTATTGAACGGCTATGCAGACCCGCGCCTTCCGATATATTTTCTGCCTGCTGTAAACGGAGGAGAATATAAAGGCGTTCGGAACGGGCTTTCCGTTGATCAACTGGGCCTTGCTCCCAATACAGCCGCATACAATTCCCATGTGGGGCCGCGCTGGGCTTCTACTTCAGCAGGAGGCATTGCCACTTATCTATCTACCCCGCAGAATGTGATGGCCACTGCAGAAGCGTATTTCCTGATGGCGGAAGCCAGCCTGCTCGGATGGAATGTGGGTGGAAAGACCACAAAGGAACTGTATGAAGGAGGCATTACCCAGTCCATGCGTCAATGGGGCATCACCGATGCTACGACGATCAACAATTATATCAACAGCTCGGCCACTCCTGTCGCTCCCGGCGATTACCTGAACTCACCTCCGGTAAGCAATGTGCCGATCAAATTCTCTTCCGATCCGGATATGCAGTTGCAGCAGATCATGACGCAGAAATGGCTGGCCATTTTCCCCGACGGCATGGAGGGATGGGCGGACTGGAGGCGCAGTCATGTGATGAAACTCTATCCCGTGGTCAATTCCGAAAATCCGGATATCCCTGATCCTACCCAGGCCTGGATACGCAGGATTCCTTTCCTCACTTCGGAAACGCAGTCCAATGCAGACGCAGTAAAAGCGGCCGCTGATCTGCTCAACGGGCCCGATAAAGTAACTACTCCGCTCTGGTGGGATAAGAATTAAAAAAACAAAGTACCTTAAAGGATCTCATCCAGGAATGAGATCCTTTTTGCTTTTAAATACTTATTATGACCAATCGCATAGCGCTGTACTGCTTGTGGGGATTGCTTTTCTTTTTCGCAGCCTGCGGCCGTATTGAAGACGATTCCCGGCTTTTCACGCACCTCGACCAGGATCGTACCGGCATCAATTTTCAAAATACCATCTTCGAGGGAGAAGCGCTCAACGTGCTCAACTATATCTATTTCTACAATGGCGGCGGCGTTGCCATAGGCGATATCAATAACGATGGGCTGCCCGACATCCTCTTCACGGGAAACATGGTCAGGAACAGGCTTTTCCTGAACAAAGGGAATTTCAAGTTTGAAGACATCACCCAACAGGCAGGCATAGCCGAAAAACAGGGATGGTGCACCGGCGCAACCATGGTGGATATTAACAGCGACGGCAAGCTAGATATCTATATCTGCCGCTCGGCAGATGCCAATGTAGCCATGCGCCGCAACCTGCTCTTCATCAATAACGGCGATCTGAGCTTCACGGAAAAAGCCGCCGAATACGGACTGGCCGATCCGGGTTATTCCACACAGGCCGCATTTTTCGATTACGATAAGGATGGCGACCTGGATATGTTCCTCATCAATCACTCCCTTCATGAATACGCAACAGGCGCAGTGGAAAACCCCGGATGGCGCCAGCAAAGAAAGCCGGCTTTTGAATGTAAACTATATCGCAACGACTGGGATGAAACCCTGCACCATCCCGTATACACCGACGTATCTGCACAGGCCGGCATCTATTCCAATGTGCTGACCTTCGGACTGGGACTGGCTGTTTCCGATCTCAATAACGACGGATGGCCCGATGTGTATGTGTCGAACGATTTCAATGAGCCCGATTACCTGTTCATCAATAACGGCAACGGAACATTCACCGAACGCCTCCGCGATTGCATGGATCAGACCTCGCTGTATTCCATGGGCTCCGATGCCGCCGATTTCAATAACGACGGACTGGTTGATCTGATAACGCTCGACATGCTTCCCGAAGACAATCACACGCAAAAAATGCATAGCGGCGCAGAGAACTTCAATAAATTCCAGTTGCTCTTCAACAATGGCTTTTATTACCAGTACAGCCGTAACATGCTCCAGCAGAACAAAGGCGACGGCACCTTCAGCGAAACGGCGCAACTGGCCGGCGTTTCGAATACCGACTGGAGCTGGTCGGCCCTTTTTTCCGATTTCGACAACGACGGCAATAAAGACCTGCTGGTGACCAACGGCTATGTA
>CAYYZJ010000594.1:0-3866 GCA_964475615.1 uncultured Flavitalea sp.
GGAAGAGAAATGAGTGTGATAGTGAATGTTGCAGGGCAGAACTATTTGGAAGATGTAGAGGTTTTCTTCAAGAACATGGAGCTGCGCCCTCCTGTCATTACCGGAAATCTTCAGTCGAATGAAAGTCCGCCCGAAACATCAGGAGGAACAACAGCAGGAACGCTTGCCGACTATGTATATACTGTTCCTCCCGGCTGGAATAAGACACAATATCCGGATGGGATCGTGCTTTCTTCATCCGGCAACAATGGCGAAAGATGCTTACTAACATTATGGCCTATGCGTAATGCAGGGAACAACTTATGGAACGATGCATACCGCATTTTTTCAGAAATCTATAAAGACTATGAGCCCAGGAACGATGGAATGACCCAGAATTCCCTTGTAAAAGGAGTTTCTCCCCAGGGATGGGAATATTGCATCATTAAAAAATCTATCGGAATCAGAGGTTATGCTACTCTATTCGGATTTGTTTTTGTAGCCAAACTGGGAAACCGGTTGGCGCCGGTATCCGGACTGTCCAAAGACCCGATGGTAAGCGCATGTTTCGGCGAACTGATCGCCGACGTGTGGCCGAAATTTTTTTACAGCCTTCAATTCAGGAACTGGAAAACAACCGGCCCCGGAATAACTAAAAATATTATTGGTGACTGGATCGCCGCGACCGCATCTGCCGGAAGCAAATTTACTTTTGCGCCGAATGGCCGGTATGGAGGCGCTGCAGCTTCTCAATACTATAGCAGAACTGCCAACAATGAAGTAGTAACAACAACGCAGGCTTACTTTGGCGACGGCGCTTACTCCATCAACGGCAACCAGATCACCCTCATCGCAGATTCCAAAAAGAACCAGCCTGAAAAAGGATGGATCAGGCTGGAAGAAGAAAGCAAGGATGAAGGAAGAACCTGGACGGAAAAATTATATCTCCTGCGGATCAGCGCAGTCGACGGCAAGGAATATGAGCTTGGTTATAAGAGAAACCGATAGTGTATATATATCGACAAGGGGCTTTCGAATGGGTCTTTTATGAAACAAATAAGGATCGTCTTTCCCTATAACTAATATCATATTGACAAGGGCTTGCCCAGACAGTAGCTTTGAAAAAAACATTTACCCATGCTCCAGAGCCCTATTCCCAGGCAGTTTTGCCTGCTGCTGCTAAGCTTGGCTTTAATGACCGGTTGCATAAAAACTTCTTCCCTAAATCCCTCTTCGGATGATGAAGACGATTCACCGGTAACTACGCCGCAAGGTTCTCCCAACGGAACGTCCATAACAAAAACCATCGGCGCTTCCGGCGGATCATTGGTTTCACCCGACGGAAAATTTACCGTTACCATTCCGGCCGGCGCTCTCAATAACAATACCGATATAACCATTCAACCCATTACCAACGAAGCGCCCGGCGGAATAGGAAACGGCTATGATCTCCTGCCTAATGGCACCAGCTTCAATACCCCTGTTACTCTAACCTATCATTATACCGATGACGATATCAATGGAAGCAGCCCTTATTTTCTGTACATAGCCACGCAGGACAGTACCGGTGCATGGACGGAAAATGCTTACGACAGGGATCTGGATACAACAGGCAATACCATCAGTATCACCACCCCGCACTTCAGCAGCTATGTACCGGTATCGAGCCTTCGTCTGGAGTTTGGTCAAACCGATTTTTTCGATGGTGAATCCAATTATATCAAAGTGATGCAAACACTGACCAAAAAAGATGTAGCGATTTTAGGTGATGATGAAGGCGATCCTGTTGGCATAAGAACGATATCGGTTCACAAAAACCAACAGGTACCTGATAATGAAGTCAGTCACTGGAGCCTGAACGGCATGGGGCCTACCACTGCCGATTACGGAACGATCACCGGAACAGGAAGCAACGTCACTTATACGGCTCCGAACCCCATACCGGAAGAAGAAACGGTGCAGGTCACGGTGCAGGTAAACGGCACTTTTGTAGCTTATGTCAAAGGGAAAAAAGTTACATTCAACCAGGTCACCCTATTTGGTCATGTTAATCTTATTCGTAAATATTCCTTTGATGTAAAGATTGAAATGCACGCCACCGGAACTAACTCATGCTTCTTAGACGACTATAAAGATGAAGCAACCATGCACGTGGATGTCGATAGGAATGATGCAGTGACCATCTCAAATATCCAGAATCAGCCTCCTACTGTTTCTCCAACGTCGGGTTCCGATGACGAGTTTACCTGCACGTGGGTACCTGATCAAACCGGATTGGTGAATATTGTCAAAGCATCCGGTACCGTTTCGCCGACAGGCAATGTTCCTTCGGGAATAAGAAAAGCTGCGTTTATTACAATCAATTCAGACGGCCAGGGATCATATACATTGTCGGGATATCTTCCAAAATGGACGGTAACAGACCCTTACGGATATTATGAAACAGAGGGCGGGATCTCACTTCCCAGTTTTCCGCCAGCGGTTAACATTGTGCTCAGGGATTCAATCCAGACAGCAAGTGTTTCTTCTCCCATCGTTGCTGGCATAGAAGCAGACGGAACAATTACCATAACACCCATACATTAACATTTTTATGAAAAAAACATACTGCCTCCTGTTCATCCTCATTCCCGCAATCGCATTCAGCCAAAAACACAAACTGGGAATAGGCATTAAAGCCGGCCCCACTTTTACCATGGTCAGCAACACCACCGGCATCAGCGCCAGCAATAAGACCGGTTTTCATGCAGGCTTGTTCCTTGATTTCAATCCCAAGATATTCGGTTCCCGCACCGAAGTGCTGTATCTGCAGCAAGGCTATAATTATGTTTCCGATTCAACCAAAGTGGAGGGATCAGTCAGGCATAGTTATATTGCCCTGGCGCAGCTCATGAGCATCAATATCACCAAATATGTTCAACTGCAATTCGGCATGCAGATGGGCTATATGCTTAATGCTAAAACCGACAGCAGCTTCTCTACCGGAAATGCAACAGCCGATAATGTCCTGAAACTGTATAACCGCTTCGACTATGGCCTGGGAGGCGGACTGGAAGTGCATCCCTATGCCGGAATAGTGATCGGTGCACGCTATAATTTCAGTCTCTCTAATTTATATAAACAATACACATCGGATTATTTAGGCGGCGATCCCTCATCAGGCACTAACTTAAAGACCAGAGGGCTGCAGGTGTTTGTGGGATATCGATTTTAATCAGTGTAGTCTAAAAAAATGCTCATGTCCGTCTATTTTAACCCCAGACCTTTTTTCATGTTGCTGCTAAGCGCCATGCTGCTGTATGGTTGCAAAAAAACAAACAACAACTCGGGAGGCGATGACAATAACGGGCCGCCGGCCATCACTGCAACAGGAACGCCGGTGGGTGATGCGGTAACAAAAACCATTGGCTCCGGAGGAGGATCATTGACCAGCAGTGACGGAAAATTTACGCTTACTGTTCCTGCAGGAGCGCTGAACCAGGATCTCTCTGTTTCCATTCAGCCCATTACCAATAATGCGCCGGGAGGAATAGGAACAGGATACGACCTTTTGCCCAATGGCACTACTTTTAACAAGCCCGTTACCCTTACTTATAATTATGCCGATAGCGACCTCAATGGAACCCATCCTTACTTTCTTTATATAGCCACCCAGGATAGTACCGGCGCATGGAAATCCGATCTGCAGAACAGAGGTCTGGACACAGTGTCAAAAACCGTCAGTGTTACTACGCCTCATTTCAGCTCTTATGCCCTGACATCAAGCCTTCGCCTCGTGTTTGGGCAGAAAAAGTTTCTCAGCGGAGAATCTAATTTTATTACAGTGATGGAAACGATAACGAATACTAATATTATACCCAACAACAACGATCCGGATGTTGGCGATA
>CAYYZJ010000595.1:0-2400 GCA_964475615.1 uncultured Flavitalea sp.
AGTGATTGCCATACGAGACGCTTATTTGCGAAATTCAAATATACCATTTTTTTTCGGGTTATATTGCCGGAGAGGCTAATTTTGCGCCCGGAGAGATGGCAGAGCGGTCGATTGCGGCGGTCTTGAAAACCGTTGAGGGTCACACCTCCGGGGGTTCGAATCCCTCTCTCTCCGCTCAAAAATTTATAATATATATTGCGCTGATTTTCAGCGCATTTTTTATGCCTTTTCTCGAATTTTGCGGAGAGTCTCAATCTCTCCGAAAAAACGGAACTAACAAGGAACTGATACGGAACTTTATATGTGTTGAAACTAAAAACACTATTACAATTAAGAATTTTATTACCTTGAAAAATTCCTAAACCAAAACCCGTCTTATGAGCGATTCAAAAATTCAAATTAAAGTTGGTATAGTTGAATTTTCTGGAGAAGGAAACCAAGAATGGTTAGGTTCTCAGTTAGATAAAATTCTTTCTAAAATTCCAGAATTATTAAAGATTGAAATGTCTTTTCCTGAAGACCGCACAGATGGTAAGAAAGGAGATGGAAAGAAAACGCCAATTAAATTAGCCGTAGGTAATGTTGCTGCAAAATTAAAAGCCAAATCAGGTCAAGATGTTGCTACCGCCGCTGCTGCCTATTTACAGCTTGTTGAAGGTAAAACAACATTTTCCAGGGACGATATTTTGACAACTATGAAAAAAGCAACTGGCTATTTCAAAACTTCCTTTACTAATAATTTGACAAATATATTAGTCGGTCTTGTCAAAAATAATACACTGACGCAGTCTTCAACTGATATTTATTCACTAAATGCCGATAAAGAGGCTGAATTAAATGGCATACTCGCTAAGTAAGGATAGGTTTCATAATTTACTTGCCAATAATGACCTTACTCGGCTTGAAAAGCTGTTGTTGATACTTTTTTGGGATGGCGAAAAGGTAAAATCTGTTAAAACAATTCAACAAGTAGGATATGATAATGGCTTAAAGGAGTGCAAGAATTGGAATATTTCAGATATTCTGGGAAGATCGGGAGGGCAAGCAGCATCAATAGTCGGTGGATGGACTTTAACAACGGCAGGAAGAGATTACTTAGTGAATAAAAATTTAATTACAACGAAAGCGAAAGTTATCTCAAATGAAGTTTCTGATTTAAAAACACACGCCGCAACAATTACAAATCCACAAACCCAAGCATTCATTGATGAAGCTATTGAGTGTCTTGAATCTGACCTGTTACGAGCTGCAGTTGTTTTAACTTGGGTTGGGGCAGTTAGCCTTTTATATGATGAAGTTGTGAAAAATCATTTATCGGCATTTAACACAGAGGCATTGCGGCGAGATAGTAAATGGAAATCCGCCAAAAATCAAGACGACTTGACAAGAATGAAAGAGGCAGATTTTTTAAACGTGTTGGAGGCTATCTCAGTCATCGGAAAAAATGTGAAGCAAGAGCTTGAGCAATGTCTTAAGCTAAGAAATGGATGCGGGCATCCAAATTCACTCAAATTTGGCTTACGTAAAGTAGCTGCGCATATAGAGATACTGATTTTAAATGTTTTTTCAAAGTTCTGATTGTACCCTCACATATCCACCAATTTTTTTAAAGGGATATTCAAAGCTTCCGCAATAGATATTAAAGTATCAAGAGTAACGCTGTACTTAGCATTTTCAATTCTTTGAATGGTAATTTTTGACACTTCTGCTGTATCAGCAAGCTCCTGCTGGGACATACCGGCTTTTTCCCTGAGTACTCTCAGGTGTGTTGCAAATGCTTTTATGCCTGCCGGATTCTTCATTAATCAAATGTCGAAACCGGTAAAAATCTTTTGGATACATATATGTACTCAAATACTTATATTTGCCTATAAATAAAATATGTCTTCCTTCAAAAAGAAGAATTACACCAGGCCAGTCATTTATAAACATAATAATGATGTATCAAAAGATTGGTATGTATTCTTTTGTTTTAAGGATGAAGGCAAAATTCGAAAATATAAAAGGCGAGAAGGAGTAAATCGAATAAAAGAATTGAATGAACGATTAAACGCGATAAATGAATTGGTAGAAGAAATAGAATTTGACTTGCAGCATGGTTGGAATCCGATTTTAGACCCCAAAAGAGAACTGAATTATAATCCGGTTTTCAATAAAACAATTACAACTTCTAAGCAGAAAGTCAAAACAAAAAAGCCTACTAAAAATGAATTGTACTGGTTTCTTTTTAATAAATAATTTTCAAAACAATATAAACGAAAATACTTGATCCATGAAACCATTGCTCAGCAAGGATTTCAAAGGATTTAAAACATTTTGAAAGTCGGCACAAAATCCGGCACAAAATGGCTCATATTAGCTCTTTTTAAATTGTGGAAACGTTGTAAATTAAAGGGATGA